>JAHLBL010000067.1 GCA_020625635.1 bacterium | reverse complement strand
AAGGTTGAGTTTGGCAGAAAACTACATCAACGGCGGGGCTGGCGTTTGATTTAGCACGAAGAACTAACTGAGGAGGTGGAGAGGTAAAGATTAGCATAATTGCTCGTAAATTCTATGTTGCTCCGTCCCCGTTAAGCGTTTAGTTGGTTTTTACGATGTCCTGAAGTATCGGGCGGATCTCGCCCGCGAGGTACAGGGAGCCCGCGATCACCATAAGGCTGTCGCTGTGCTTAGCCTGAGTGAACGCTTCTGTGACGGCTTCGCGGACATTTTTACACACGACTACTTTGTTGAAAAAGCCCTTGCATTCCTCGGCGAGCGCCTCGGCAGACAGCGTGCGCGGATTGTTTACCGTAACGGTGTAGACTGTGTCGAACATTCCGCTGAGAAGCTTTATCGAGCCGCGGCTGTCCTTATCGGCGAGCATACCGAGCACGAGAACAGCGCTCTGCTTGTCGTTGTAGCGGATAACGGCGTTTTTCAGCGCCTCGATTCCGTTCGGGTTGTGAGCGCCGTCCAGGATCACGGTCGGATCGTCGCACATCAGCTCAAATCTCGCGGGATTTTCAGCGTTTTTAAAGCCGTTTCCGAGGGCGTCCGCGCTTATCGGAAAGCTCTCTCCGATAATGTCCAGCGCCGCGAGAGCGGTCTTGGCGTTCTCGATCTGATGCTCTCCGATCAACGGGAGAGTAAGCTCAACGCCGTTGTATTTCATTACGGTTCGGCGGATAGTCTGCTCGACGATCTCTGTATTGACGCTGCTGCTTTTTACGAGCCGCACGCCCTTATCGGCGCAGTCGGCTTCTATTACGCTCATAGCCTCTGCGCATTGTGCTGAGGTGACAGCCGTTGAGCCGCTTTTTATAATGCCGCATTTCTGCGCGGCTATTTTTTCGATCGTATCTCCGAGGATTGCGGTGTGATCGAGACCGATTGTAGTTATTACCGAGCAAATCGGGGGGAGTATGACGTTAGTGCAGTCGAGCAGTCCGCCCATTCCCGTTTCGAGCACGACGATATCGCAGGCGGCTTCCTTATGGATCAGAAACTCGAGCGCCATGACGTATTCGAATTCCGTTATTACGCAGTCGTCCGCGCGGAGCTTTTCGATTATGGGGAATGTCCGCTCCACAGCCTCCGCAAGAACCTCGCCAGAGACCATCTCACCGTTTATCTGGATCCTTTCGCGGAAATCGACTATATACGGGGAAATGAAAAGCCCTGTCTTATAGCCTGCCTCTACGAGCACGGAGCTGAGCAGAGCGCAGGTGGAGCCCTTGCCGTTCGTGCCCGCTACGTGGACAAATCTCAGGCTGTCCTGCGGGTTGCCGAGTATATCGAGAAAGCGCCTGATCCTTTCCAGCCCCGGACGTGAGCCGAACTTATCGAGCGAGTGGATTTTTTCTATAGCCTGTTGCGCAGTCATTATATCAGTTCCTTATAAATCTCATTTTTCTTTAAGCCCGTGACCGACGCCGCTTCCTTTGCCGCATCGTTTACCCTGAGTCCCTCGTCGATCAGTTTTTTCGCGAGCGATACGGCGTTCTCGAGCGTATAGCTCTCGGTCTCGGCGTGTTTTTTACCTTCCAGCACGAGGACGATTTCGCCCTTGATCCCGCTGTCCGCGAGAACCTCGGCGGCGTGTCTCGTCGTAGTGCGTATGACCTGCTCGTGGATTTTCGTGATCTCACGGACGATGGAAAGCTTTCTGTCGCCGAAAAATTCGTATAAATCACGCAGGGTGGACGGGAGCTTGTGCGGAGCTTCGTAGAAAATCATCGTGCGCTCCTCGTCCCTCAGCGAATCAAGATGCTCCCTGCGGCTCTTTTTGTTCACGCTCAGAAAGCCCTCGAAACAGAATCTGCCTGTTTCCAGACCGCTGACCGCAAGCGCGGAGATAACGGCGCTCGGACCCGGTACGACAACGGTCTCTATGCCTTTCTCTTCGCACAGCTTTATCAGGTCCTCACCGGGGTCCGAAATGCACGGCATACCCGCGTCGGTGACGATCGCGCAGTCCTCTCCGCCGAGGATACGGCTGCATATTATCTCGCCGCGCTCGCGCTTATTGTGCTCAAAATAGCTGAGCATCGGCTTTTTTATATCGAAGTGGTTGAGGAGCTTCAGCGTCACGCGCGTGTCCTCAGCCGCTATGAAATCGACGTTTCTGAGCGTGTCGACCGCTCTGGGCGACATATCCGACAGGTTGCCTATCGGTGTGCCTACAACGTAGAGCTTGCTCATAGATATGCCTCCTTGTAGCTTCCGTAGATGTCCTTCATTTCCTGTGTGAGCTCTCCAGCGCCGTCCTCAATGAACAGAGTTTTCTCCACAACGAGACCGCCCGCGTTGGAGCCGCGTTTTCCCTCGATCAGAAAGAGCTTAGGCGCTTTGTCCTGCCTTTGCTGAACAAACCGCAGGCGCTTAGGCTCGAGCGAGTTTTTCCGCATTGACTGCATTACGTCGGCGAGTCTTTCGGGACGCTGGCACATACAGAACCGTCCGCCGAATTGCAGAAGCTTTGCAGCGGCGGCGGTTACGTCGTCGATCGTGCAGCTTTCCTCATGGCGGGCGAGCAGCTTTTCCTCGTCGGGATTCGTGATACCCGAGCCCGCGAGCTTATACGGCGGGTTACACGCGACGAGGTCAAAATACCCGAAAGGCAGCTTTCCCTTCAGCTCGCGCAGATCGGCGTTAAGGACCTTAATATTAAGCTTGTTGTGCTCAACCGAGCGGCGCGCCATATCACAGCCCTGCTGCTGGATCTCCACGGCGGTTATCTCCGCGGTGCGGTTGTGCCTCGCCCACAGGAGCGGAATCGTTCCGCAGCCCGAGCCGAGGTCAACGGCGCGGGAGTTTTTTCGCGGCGCGGCAAAATCCGCAAGAAGTATCGTGTCGGTTGAGAAATGAAACAGCTCGTTTACGATAATCTCTATACCGTTTCCGAGCGGTTCAAAGTGTTCTGAGTCTTTAAGCATAGGCAGCTCCGAATAAAAATAATTACATTTCAGATTATACCATTAAATGAAAAAAACGGCAAGGTCATACCTCGCCGTTAATTTTCTTTCAGATTTTATGCTTCCTGCGGAGCGCTTACAGGGCAAACATCAGCGCAAGAACCGCAGTCAACGCATGTGTCAGCGTCGATAACGTACTTGCCGTCTCCCTCTGAGATAGCGCTTACAGGGCACTCATCTGCGCATGCACCGCACATGATGCAATCGTCATTGATAGCGTATGCCATTAGATGAACACCTCCTTAAGTACTTTATGTTCATTTTAACACACATTTTATAAAAATCAATAGGTTAGTCGTGGCTAATTTAGGTGTTTTTATTGAATTATTAAAAAATTGTGCGTAAATATATGATTTTTTGAAAAACTTCTTTATTTATCCTCTAAATGCTTGAGCTCCTCGAGCTCCTTTTTATTCATACGTATGTAGCCGTCCTTGAGCAGACGAACCTCTCTGACCTTAAAGGTTGAGGGCGCGACGCCCTCGGGAGACGAGTCGAGCTTTACCTTGAGCGTGCCTGAAATAAGATTGTTTTCAACCACGATTCCCTTGCCGTCGGGAGTTTTTACGATCGCGCCGACCTTGGGCGTGCGTTTGAGCAGGTCGGTGTACGCCTCCTGCTCATATTTAAGACAGCACATAAGTCTGCCGCAGGTTCCCGAGATTTTAACGGGAGAGAGCGAAAGTCCCTGTTCCTTTGCCATTTTGATTGAAACGGGCTGGAAATCTCCCATAAAGCTGTGACAGCAGAAGGGTCTGCCGCATACGCCGAGTCCGCCGAGCATTTTCGCCTCGTCGCGCACGCCTATCTGGCGAAGCTCTATCCTTGTGCGGAAAACAGACGCAAGATCCTTTACGAGCGCGCGGAAATCCACGCGTCCGTCCGCGGTAAAGTAGAACAGGATCTTGTTATTGTCAAAAGCGTACTCGACATCCACAAGGTGCATATCGAGCTTGTGGTCGGCGATTTTCTTCTCGCAGATCTTAAACGCTTCTTTTTCTCTCTTTTTGTTTTCCTCGATATGCGCGAGGTCGTTGTCCGTCGCTATTCTGATAAGCGGCTTGAGGGGATGCAGGATCTCCTCGTCGGGAACGGTTTTGTTCGCGAGAGCGACCTTGCCGCATTCTATTCCGCGGGCTGTCTCGACAATTACCATCTGTCCCGCTTCCAGTTTTTTATTGAGCGGGTCGAAATAATAGGTCTTTCCCGCTTCCTTGAATCTTACTCCGATTACCTCTGCCATAGAGTCCTCCTGTATTCTCCGCACAACCACGCTCCTATGAGCTTCAGTCCTACGTTGTTGTTTATTTTTGTCTGAGCGTCCTGCGTGATTTCGATAAGCCTCAGAAACGCGGATTTCGACAGCGATGAGCACAGTCTGTCCGCGGTCTCAGCGTCGAGCTCTGGCGCGCCTCCGCAGTAGAGAACGAGACCGTCCCGCAGAAGCCTTACGGTAACGCCGAGCGCGTCGATCGCGGCGAAGCGGTCCGTAAGCTCGTAAAGCGCTTTCATAAGCGGCATTTCGTTCGGCGCGATTATCCCGAGGACTATTTTCCTCGCTGACTCAAGCGCTTTTTCGTCGACCTCGCCCGTATCCTCGAGCGTAAGCGTTACGCATCTTGAGCGGACGGTTTCGAGCATTGACTTTGAATTTTCGCAGGTTATGATGAACAGCACATCCTGAACGGGCTCCTCGAGCGTTTTCAGCAGAGCGTTCTGGGAAATCGGCGGAAGCCGCTTGTCGCATTCCGCGAAAATATATACCTTGCGCTGTGCCTGATTGGGCTTTATTGAGGCGTCGCGGATGATGTGCTCCACTTCGTCCTTGTTGTAGATGTCGGTTTTGCCCGCGCCCTTGGCGAAGTATATATCGCTGTGGCTGTGGGCAGCGGCGTTTATGCAGTTCTTACATTCTCCGCACGGCTTATTTTCGCCCGTGCATACCGCCCATGCGGCGAGATCGTCCGCGAATTCCGCTCTTGTGTCGGCGTCTCCGCCTTCTATTATTACGGCGTGGGGAAGACGGTTGTCGGCTTCAAACTCAGCGAGAGTCTTTTTCAGTTTTTCGTTAGCCATAACCCCACTCCTTTAGTTATACTCTGACGTGATTTACCAGTATATTTCCTTTGGCGTCGATCTCCACAACGGCACAGGTCGGGGAGAACTTTGAGCATGTGCCGGGATTTATCATTCTTACGGAGCCGATCGTTTCGTCGGTCGGGATGTGTGTGTGACCGAAGAACACGAGATCAGCGCCCTCCTGCTCCGCCTTGTAGCTGAGGTTCTCGAGCCCGTATTTGACGGAAAGGGTGTGACCGTGTGTGACCATGATCTTCATTCCGCAGATGTCGAGGTATTCAAAATCCCTGAGCGTACTTGCGAAATCACAGTTTCCGCGGACACAGACAACCGTTTTGTCGCGGCAGTTCTCCGTGAGCCATATAGCCTCGCCGCGCGTACCGTCGCCGCAGTGGACTATGACCTCGGCGTTTCTTCCGAAGCGCTCGACGGCTTTCTGGACTCCTTTTAAGTTTCCGTGTGAATCCGAGAGTACAAGAATCTTCATAATGTCCTCCGTTTTAAGGCAGCGCCGCGCGATTCACGGCGCGCCGATATTCATACGTCATTATGCGCACAGATTATTTGTGCGCCCTGACGAAAAATCATTTCGCGATATGAGGTATTGCATAAATTTCAATGACCGTGACTTTATCATTTATTTTGAATATCCGCATAATATGTAACAGGCGAATAAATGTATGAGCGAAAGGAAAGAGATTTATGAACAATAATGAGATAAACAGCCTTATATCGGGCTTTATCAGGAAAAACGGCGCGTCAAAGGGCGACGACAAAAATCGGGCAAAGGTCGAGAAGCTTCTCGGGAATCTGAACAAGCAGCAGTCCGAGCAGCTGAAGGGGATTCTGAGCGACCCGAAAAAGTCGCAGGAGATCCTCAACTCACCCGCCGCAAAAGCGCTGATAAAGAAGCTGAGTAAATAGTGGACGCTGATATTCAGAACAAGCTGTCTCAGATAATGTCCGATCCTGAGGCGATGGAACAGGTGAAGAGTCTCGGCAAAATGCTGGGGCTCTCCGCCGACGAGCCCGCGCTGCCCGAGCCTGAGCCCGAGGACGCGATTTCGGGGGAGATCATCTCCAAGCTGACGTCGCTTGTGCCGCTGCTGAGCAGAACAGGCGAGGATGACGACACCGCCCGACTGCTTGCGGCTTTGCGCCCGTTTCTGAGCGAGGAAAAGCAGCAGAAGCTCGATTCGGCAAAAAGAATGCTTCGCATACTGAAGCTGCTTCCGATAATACGGGACAGCGGGCTGCTGTTCTGAAAGAGGTGAGACGATGCCCGAAATAGATTCCATAACCCGCGACGCGCTGAGGCGCGCCTCTCAGATGAAAACCCGACCGCAGAGCCGTCCGCGTCCCGAGCCCGAAAAGCCGCCGAAGGAAGAACCGCCGCGCGCGGAGAAGCCCGTCGCGCCTTCCGTTAAACCTTCCCCTCCGTTTGACGGAGGACTTGGCGCTCTTTTTAAGGACAGCGGTCAGACGCTGATACTCCTGCTCATACTTTTGCTGATGGATAACGAGGAAAATTCCACGCTTTTGCTCGCGCTCATATATCTTCTTACATAGACACAACTATTATAACAGAAAAAAAGCCGTTTGAAAAGACATTTTTTCAATCGGCTTTTTTGTTTGAACGGTATATCTCGATGTGGATCTGATGCTTTAGTTTTAGCGGCTCGCTGTATTTACTGAGCAGCTCTCTGTATTCGCCTTCAAACGCGGCGATTTTCTCCTCCGAAAGGCTCGCGCCTACGCCGCGGCAGCTCTTTATCCTGCCGATCCACGCTTCCTTTGTGAACTCCAACGAAACGTTGTAGGAGTGAATGGTCTCGATGTTGAAGCGTCCGTCAGCCCACCCGGGGTAGGAATACCTGAATTTCTCAAAGCCCCTTCCGCCCCAGTCGGGGTTGTATCTCAGCACGAGCGCCTCCATTTCGCCGATGACCTCGTCCTCAAACGGCAGCCAGTCCATAAAGATTTTGCAGAATATGCCGTTCGGTTTAAGAATACGGCGGATCTCGTCCGCCGCTTTTTCGGCGTTGAAATAATGAAAGCACTGTACGGCGGTCACAACGTCAAAGCTGCTGTCCTCAAAGCCCGTATCCTCGGCACAGCAGACCCTGAACTCAATGTTTTTGATACCGCGCCGCGCGGCAAGCTGTTTTCCGTACAAAATCTGGTTTTCGGAAATATCGCTCGCGGTGAAGCGCGCTCCCGTGTGCGCGAGATTTACGGGCAGCACGGCGGTGCCGCTCCCGAGGTCGAGGATATTCTGTCCGTTTTTGCCGACGCCGAAGCTTATCAGCTTGCGGTACATACTCTCGGGGTATATGTCGCGGTATTTTGCGTAGTCGTCCGAGGTGCGCCCAAAATCGAACTCGTTTCCTTTATCTATATAGCTAAGCTTCATATTGTTCACCTACCATGATTATTCTACCATAAATAGGCGGCAAAGTAAACGGGTCGGCTCCCTTGAGCCGACCCGTTCGCGAGAGGAAATCCTTTATGAAAAATCTCTTAAAACATAAGGCTGACCCTGTTGGGTCAGCCTGTGAGAAATCAGTTTGTAATTGTCTGCTCTGTTTCCTTGTCGAAAACGTGAAGCTTGCTGAGGTCGAAAGCGATCTTGATCTTGTCGCCGGGCTTAGCCTTTGATGTAGGCTCAACACGAGCGGTGATGGGAGCGCCGTTGATGTTAACATAGAGATAAATCTCAGCGCCCATAAGCTCTGTAACGTCAACGTCAGCGTCGATAACTGTATCGGCAGCAACCTTCTCGAGGAACTCGGGCTCGTCGTGAACGTGCTCGGGACGGATACCGAATACAACGTCCTTGCCGACATAAGACTCAAGAGCCTTAGCCTTGTCAGCGGGAACGGGAATCTCGTACTTGTCGAACTTGAGGGCAATGCCCTTGGAGCCCTTAACGACCTTAGCGTCAGCGAAGTTCATCTGCGGTGAGCCGATGAAGCCTGCTACGAACTCGTTGCAAGGCATATCATA
>JAHLBL010000066.1 GCA_020625635.1 bacterium | reverse complement strand
AGATAGCCGGATATAAGGCTGACAAAGGCGAGGAAGCATATCGTGAACATCGCAAGAACAGCTGCCGCAATTACCGTTGCCTTGAAACAGCAAAGTTTCTCAGATATGTTTACGCCTATCAACAATATTGTTCTCAACAACGAGAGCAAGGGCACAAAGTTCTCAAAGAAGGACTACAAAATCACTTACAGCGTAAAAAATACCAAATACGCTTCCGTAGACAAGAAGGGCGTTGTTCACCTGAAAAAGAACGCGCCGAAGAAAGGCTGCGTGGTTGTTGATTACAAAATCAGCTTTTCCGATAAGTCAACCTGCACCGACAGCCTCGGTATCAGCTTGGTTTGATAACAAAGAACAAGGGACTGTCTCAGAAGAGCAACCCCTTATGTGCAAAGACAATTATATAGTTATAAGTATTAAGTGAAAAGCTGTATATTTAAACACAACACATTAAACGAACACATTGTCTTGTTGCTTATAACTTGTCACTTTTAACTATCAATACAGCAATTTTCTCAAGGGGAAGGCTCGTTCGTTCTGAGCCTCCCCCTTTTGTTCTGCTCATTTTTTTACGGGGACGACGTAATTCGGCTTATCGGGCATATACATAATGTTGAGCGTTTCGCCTCTAATACATTTTTATCTTGACTTTATCTGATGTGATGTTATAAAATCAAACCAAACAAGCAGGAATAACGAAAGACTTTGTCATCAAGAGGAACACGGTTATGTCAGAATACAGCGAACAGAATCTGAAACTCGCGGCTGAGCTTCGGGAAGAGATTCACAGGGAAGCTCTCGAAATTGTTCGGAAAACACGCCCGAACGTTACGGAGGTAAAAGACTGCCATCCCGTAGAGGACTATTTTCAGAAGAGTTGGGACTATCCCGGGCGATGGTACACAATAGTTTCCATTCCTTACGGCTACGGCAGCCGCAAGGCGTTTGTTGACGCCATCGTCCGCGATACGCTCTCGGGAGATATTCCGCAGTCTGAGCGCGAAACATACGCGCAGGAAACGAAAGAAGCGGCGAAGCTTGAGCGTAGCCGGGAAAGACAGCCTGATCACCTCGACTCAAAGCCCGACGGCTATCGCGAGCTTTTTACGGTCGAGGTCGGCGGGAAGAACCGCGTCTTCAGCGCGGTAGGCGTGGACGCTCAGGGACGCTATATACTTGAGCAGTTTGAGGAGTACAGCCTCGGCGCCGCCACGGGCTCCGCGGGCGCGTATTACGTGTTAAACGACCTGCAGTACAGTCGATATCTGAGACTTGCGCTTCTGAACGGACAGCTCACAGAGGAGGACTATGACCGCCTGACCGACGTGTACGAAAAAAAGTTGGAAACGAACGACGATTCCCTTAATAAGCTTCTGGCTGAGTATCAGGGGCTTGCGGTCGATTACTGCATCGTTGACAGTGAACGTTACTGCGGCTGTGAATCGCACCGCAGGGCTCTGAAAGCCGCTTACGGCGTAATCGGCAGGGGATGGGAGGGCAATCCCGACAAGGCGGAAGGCAGGGCTGCTGCCGCGGATGATATGTTCTCGTCGGACTATCCGAAAGGAAAGCTTAATTACAGACGGGCTTTTCTGTATCCGCCTCACAGAAACGGCGTAACAGGCAAGGATTTTGTACGCGTCAATGCCGCGCTTTTTCCCGAAGGAACGGACAGCCTCGAGGTTTACGAGTGGGACACGGACTGGTCGGAATACTTTGACGACGGACACGAGTGGTGGGGCACGCTGTGCCTGACGGTCTACGACAAAAGACTCGACCGTTTTGTCGTGATAATGGCTTCGGCGACTGATTAGTCCGCGAACCCGAAAAAGTGTTGACTTTTCAGTCGTGATTATTGTACAATATATATGAAAAATCCACGAAAGAGGAGGCGGAATTATGAAAAAAACCATCGGCAAATTCCTGACAATCGCACTGACACTATGTCTGATATTGAGCACGGTTCCTATTGTGAGCGTGTCGGCGGGGAACGCCTATTTTATCACATTCAGCTACAACAACGAGTACCTCGGCTGGGCGAGGACGTCCTATAACACCACTATAGCTGACGGCGGTTCAATAGTAAAAATATTTGTCTTTCCAAACGAAGGATGTCTGATTGATTCGTTTACCGTTACAAGGACGGACACCGACGAGGTTGTCAGCTCCCGTAAAACAGGTACCTTTGAGGACGGCTATATATATGAATTTTCAATGCCCTATTGCAGTGTTAATGTTCATTCCTCGTTTAAGGTCGATAACGCCTCGGGTTATCATACCGTTACTCTCAGCTGCTCCGAAGGCGGCAGCGCTGAATTGAAGCGCAATGGTATGGGCAGTTACAAAGGAATGTTCACGGCGAAAAGCGGCGATGAAATCCTGCTCAGCAAAGTCGAGCCCGACGAGGGCTACAGCAATAACGGTTACGGATACTATTACACCCCTCAGGGCGGAAAAATCAATATTACAACGTATAGACCTTTTTCAATGCCCGATTATGATGTTACGGTATACGTTGATTTTGATAAGCTGTACGACATACGTTTTGTAACCTCGGGCGGCAGCGCGGCAGCATATGAATTCATTATGATTGGTCAGGGTGCGCAGATTACCTCACAGGTGTATGATAAAATCGTCTGCATCAAAACAACTGCTGATTCAAGCCATAACAACACAGGAAGAATCAGAGTTGTCTCGGATTCCGGCAATACACTTTTATGTACAAAGATAGAAAGCGACGACGATTCCGACAAAATGTTTTTGATGCCCGAAGAGCCCGTTACGGTTTATCTCACATTTTATAAGGACAGCTACGACATTAACTGTACCGCGGAGCACGGCACTCTCGGCTATTCAGCGCCCGACGGTACCGCAGCGGGGAAAACCGTCACGCTCACACCGAGTCCCGACGAGGGCTACGGGCTGAAGGAACTCTACTATACCTACACCCCCGAGGTCGGGCTTGACGAGGTGAAGGAGTACATCGACATAAGCGGCGACCTCAGCTTTACAGTTCCCAACGCGGATGCAGAGGTTCACGCTGTGTACGCCTTGATTCGCAAAGCACAGTGGCTTGACGGCGACGGCTCGCTTCTTGACTCAGCGACCTATATTGAAGGCAGCGAACTCCCGACCACCGATAAAACCCCGACAAAAGCGGGCGGTTTAGATTATAAATATGAGTTCTCGGGCTGGAAGGCTCCCGTCTACTACGTGCCCGACCTTACCGTTTTCAGACCTGACTTTGATACGCTTTATCGCGTGACTGTCGCGGGCGGCACAGCCGACCGCAGCTACGCTAAGGCGGGGGATACGGTCACTCTCACTCCCGATCCTGCCTCCGACGGGATGTACTTCTCGGGCTGGGTTGTCGAGAGCGGCAGCGCCGATGTCGCTGACAATAAATTTACAATGACTCAGGGCAGCGTTGTTCTGAGAGCGAAATATGAAATGCAGAAGAGCGTCACTGTCGGTATTGACTTTTCCGATACAAAGGGTTATGTCGGCAAGGCGTTTACCGTCAGCGGCTCTGTTATGGAAAACGACAGCGTTCTCGATGTCGGCGGTACCGTGACGGTCACGTTCTCGAGCGGCGCCAACGACGCCGAGGGAGCGGTTTCGTATACCGTGCCTGTAGTAAACGGCGAGTACACCTGTGATGTTCCCGCGCTCACCGCAGGTAACAATCGTGTGTGGGCTGAGTATTCGGGCGACGGCGAGTACGGACACGCGCTGACAATGGACTATCTCAATTTATACGGAGTTTCCGCCTCGGAGCTTTCGGTGAACCTCGGAGAAGGAAATGTAAAGAAGACCTACAATGTCTGTGATGAGCTCGACGTTACCGACCTTTATATCTGGTATTACTGGATGGACGGCACTGATGAACATTATCCCGTTACCGCCGATATGGTGAGCGGCTTCGATAACACGAAGTCAGGCGTACAGAAACTGACTGTAGCCTCTCCTTATCCGTCCGACGATGAGCTCAGCTACAACATCACGATGAAGAAGATTTACACTACAGACGACAGTGTTGACGTTAATCTGGACAGCTGGTTCTCGCGCGACGAACAGGATAAAGCGCCGTTTGAAATTGGCTTCAGCTTCAGAAAGCTTCAGCTCCTCGGAGTTCAGAAGAGGGACAACAACCGCGATATCCGATTTGTAGCGGTGCTTGACAGCAAGGTCGCTCAGGACGCTGACGAGTACGGTTTTATTGCCGCCAAGGGTGATACCGTGGACGAAGCCGCGGGCAAGCTCAGCGGCGTGACCTACGCTTCGGCGCAGAATATTTATAACTGTAAGGGAACCTCCAACACGGTCAGCGGCACGTACGGAAAGTATTCGAGCGATACCGATTATAAGTACGTAACGCTCGCGGTAGATAATATCGGCGACAGCGCCGTTGCGGTAAAGTTCTATGTCAAAAAGGGCGGCAAGGTCTACTATGCCGATTACACAAACAAAGACGGAATAACAAAGGAAGCCTGCGCGGTCAACTGGGCGGTGCTTAGCTGAGGAGGATAACAATGAAAAAATACGAAGCTCCCGAAATGGAAGTTGTAAAATACAACACCGACGAAGTTCTCACCGAGAGCCATCCCGACAACTACTCCGTAGATCTCAGTGATATAAAGTGAAAAGCCGTTTGAACATTTAAAGAAAATCGGCAAATAATAAACAGAATCCGCCCGTGACGCGTTTCCCCTAAAGAGTAAAATGCACTCGTAAAAGGAAACGGTACGGGCGGTTTTGCGGTTTATGCAGGACTGCGGCATATAATTATCTGGCTTTTGGAGGGGTAAAAAAGAGCAGACCGAAATCTGCTCTTGATATTCTTAACGAGGTTTCGTTTCACCGCAGCCGCAAGTGCCGACATAATTCTGGTGTATTGTTCCGCATTTTGGACATTTCCATTCGTTTGAGCCGGGCTCGCGATCGTCCGCGATAACAGCGGCAGGCTCTGCGACAGCAGTCTGATCGACAGCAGTTTTATCAACATCAGTTTTATCAACGTAAGGCTGAGTGAAGATCGGCTGAACTTCAGGAGCCTTTTCTACGGACGGCTGAGCGGCAGGTTTATCGCCTGACGCGGTAACGCCCACAACTACAGCCTCTTTAAGACTATAGAGACATACTATCAAGCCTACAGCGATTAAAAGCGTACCAAAACAGTTTGTGATAGTGTTTCCAAGCTCTCGCACGTTATTGGCAGTAACCGCCGCATTGTCAGCTGCGTTCTTGGTTGCTTCATATTCCTCGGTATAGAAATCAGCGCCGAAAGAATACGAATCGGTGTAAGAAGTTGAACGGCTTTCAGGTTTAGAATTCATAGTAGAGATACCCATAATAAATATGATGATTCCCAGAATAAAGCCTATTACGCCGAAAGCTATTTTTGCAGATTTTTCTTTTTCCATTGGGTTTTCCTCCTTAAAATAAAAAATGTAGTTCCAAACGAAACTACACACCCAAAACGCATAGTCTCATTTGTTACAACGTAAATCTTCAATACCTATAAAAATGGGAAGAAGTCGGGACGGGAAATTTTGCAAATAAAAAAACACCCCTATGAATAAAGGTAGAACTATAGGTATTATTCAATTTATGTGGTGTCTTCATAATATCACATTTCTTTCTGGTTTTCAATACTTATTACTAAAACTTTGCTATATTTTTTTGTGTTTTTTAGTATAAAATATAAAACTAAAGAAAATCGGCGGTTCACATAAAGTCAGATTGATTTCGTGTGAACCGCCGTTCTGCTCGGAAAAAGGCTCGCTATGCTGCTGAATTGATAGAAGTATCGTCACACGAACAAAGCGGTAAGTAATCACCTCCGTACTCAAAGTAAAATGAAAAACTCATTTACGTCCGTCCTTTTTCTGCCGTGACCTTCCTGATGCCGTTGAGTCGATGACGGCACTTTAACATCTGTTGCGATAAATATAGGTAAAAGTCACTTTTCAGGTGACTTTTTCTGTTTTTGTGATATAATTAAAATAATAGGTCAATTCAAATTCAAATACCGTTTATTAGGAGGAAATGCTATGAAAAAAACAGTCAGCATCATACTCGCGATACTTATGATCACTGGTGTTTTCACCGCTCTGCCGTTTACGGTCACAGCCGCGCCTGACAGTCGGTGTATCGCCGACGGCGACAACACCGATTTCGGTTTTTTGCTGTACGATGACGATACAGCTGCTATTACCGAATTTCATGGCAGCGGTACGGTAGTTGAGATACCCGAGGAGATCGACGGCTATACCGTGGACACGATCTATGACGAAGCGTTTATGGACGACAGCTCTATCACAAAGGTCGTTATCCCCAAGACCGTGCTCTTTATCGGCAAATGCGCCTTCCAGGGAATGACGGCTCTCACCGAGGTCCATTATATGGGCTCTGCGCTCGAGTGGCAGGGCATCGACATTGACGGATACAACGCTTCCATAACCGACGAAACTCTCACCTTTGAGGGCGCCGCCCAGCCTAAGGTGATCGATTCCGTAAGCATTACGGGAGTCGTCGAGCCTGTCGCGGGACAGAAGCCCGCCTTTTCTGCCTCCTCCGGGGACGATATCACCATCGACGGGATCACCCTGTTCGATTGGTACAACTCCACCGATTCATGCGGAATGGCTGAGGACGAGGAGTTCGAAGCCGGAAAAGAATACGCAGTAAATATGTTCATTCGCCCCAAAACCGGTTGTGAGTTCAAAACCGGAAAGGACGTATGGGAGTCTGCGCTGACCGCAACTATCAACGGTACAAACGCCACGATCATGACTGTCATCGGACACAAGGCGAGCGAGTATATCCACCTGTGCGCGGTCTTTAAGACAAAGTCTGACGAACAGAGCAATATCATCGACTTCGTCACCGTCACCGGCGTTACGGAGCCCGTAGGCGGATGCTCTCCGAAGGAAGAAGCCAACGTAAGCGCCAATGTTTCCGTTGTTACTATGCAGTGGTACAATGTCACGGACAAAAAATGGGTGTTTTCAAGCGATTTCTTTGAGGAAGGCAAGACCTACGAGGTTAATGTTTATATTGCAGTCGACCCGGGGTATGAGTTCATGACGAGCGGCGACGGAGAATCAACCCTCGTTTCCGCTGCTCTGAACGGCAGTGAGGCTGTTGTTCTCGGAGTCAGCGGCGAGGACGTCAAGAAAACCATGGATGTTACATATACATTTGTCGCAAAGCCCGGCAAGCCCCAGGAGACGACAGCTCCCACGGAACAGCCGACAGAGAAACCCACCGAGCCCCAGGAGACGACGGCTCCCACGGAACAGCCGACAGAGAAACCCACCGAGCCTCAGGAGACGACAGCTCCCACGGAACAGCCGACAGATGAACCCACAGACGTTATCGCTGACAAGACTGTAACGAAGGCGAACCCGATGAAGGTTACTGCTGTTAAGAAGATCACTGCTAAGGCAAATACTCTTAAAAAGAAGAACGTCTCGGCTGCCGCTCTCAAAATCACCAAGGCGCAGGGCAAGGTGAGCGTAAAGATATCCAAGGTTTATTACAAGTCAGGTAAAAAGTGGAAGAAGGCGTCCAAGGCGCTTTTGAAGAAGTTCTCACTCAGCGCAAAGGGCAAGCTGACACTAAAAAAGAAGCTGCCCAAGGGCTCCTACAGAGTTTACGCTCAGGTAACAGCCAAGGGCAAGACCGTAAAGAATGTCAAGTACAAAAAGAAAACTGTTAAGCCGACGATCGCAGTAACGGTTAAGTAAATAATAACGTAATAGGCGCTTCTGCTTGGAAACAGGCAGGAGCGCTTTTTGAAGTAAGAATAAAAATGTAAAACGCGGTCGCATATTCCTGCGAAAAGAAAAAGATATTTATTATTTCTAAAGCAATAAAGCTGGTCCATAATTCAATAAATAAAACCACCGAGTACGTCCGCTCGTTCAGACGTTGGATTATGCTTGTTCCTGTTTCTTTTTATAATCCTCCAGTGCTGCCTGTATCGCTTCCTCAGCGAGTACGGAACAGTGCATCTTGTAGGCGGGCAAGCCGTCCAAAGCCTCGGCAACTGCTTTGTTAGTGAGCTGCATGGCGTCCTCCACGCGCTGCCCCTTGATAAGCTCTGTCGCCATCGAGCTGGAAGCTATCGCGCTGGCGCAGCCGAAGGTTTCAAACTTTACGTCCGTGATGATATCGTCGTCGATCTTCAAATACATTTTCATGAT
>JAHLBL010000065.1 GCA_020625635.1 bacterium | reverse complement strand
GGGTTTCTGTACTTTCGTTGTTTAATTTTCAAGGTTCTTGCACGCTCTCAAACGTTACACAAGTGTAACAATTTGTGTGTCGAGCGTGAATATGATTATACTGCAATGCGGGGTAAAAGTCAAGGGTTTTTTGTTAAATTTTTCAAAAAAATTTCGAATATTTTTCAAGGCATAAAACATCCGTCACCAAAATATAGTATTTATGGGAGTTTCAGGGCATTTGGGGTGCATTTATAGGGATAAATTGTACAAAGAAAAAATAATCCTATTATGCAATATTAACAAAATTGTAAAAAGTTGTTGATTTTTTCGTACACGTTGCATATAATGTAAAAAACAGATAATAAAATTGCTTAGGAGAATACGGCGTGGCTTGCAACAAAATCATTACAATCGGCAGACAATTCGGCAGCGGTGGCCGAAAAATCGGCGAGGCTCTCGCAGAGAGTCTCGGGGTCAAGTACTACGATAAAGAGCTTATCTCGCTTGCCGCTAAAGAAAGCGGAGTCGACCCGAGTGTATTTGACAGTGTTGACGAGAGAGCCGCGAACAGCCTTCTGTATTCGCTTTCGATGGGAGTATACTCCTTCGCAGGCAATATGGACCAGATGCCCGTAAACGACAGGCTCTATGTGCTCCAGCACAAAATCATCAGACAGATCGCGGACGAAGGCGGTTGTGTAATTATCGGAAGGTGTGCCGACTACGTCCTCAGAGACAGACAGGAGCTTGTCAGAATCTTTGTATGTGCCGACATGGATTACAGGATCAGACGCGCGATAGAACAGAAGGGCGTAAAGGAATCCAAGGCGGAGCAGGCTGTACACAAGACCGACAAATCGCGAGCAAATTATTATAACTTTTATTCAGGCAGAAAATGGGGTCAGACGGAGAACTACGATCTTTGTATCAACAGAACCAACCTCACCGACGAGCAGGCTGTGAGCGTTATCCGCGGATACATAGACGTTCTGTAGTTTCGGCGCACCTCGTTAAAGCCAATTTTACAAGGAGGTGCGTTTCGATGTTATTCAGAGCCTATACAGACAACGGCGATTTGGATGACTTTATTTTCAGCAACGAAGAATGGCACGAGAGCGAAAGATAATGCCGTCTTAATCAGTATAATCACGGGATTTCCGCATCAGCGGCAGTCCCGTTTTTTTGTTTTTTTCGGCTGTCATTATATACATATATTAATGTAAAATTTTGTACAAAAAATGAATTGTATTTTTATTGAAAATATTTTATTATTATAGGTGATATAAAGGGGAATTATTTCCCTTATTAGAAGTTTTTCAGGAGGAAATTTTATGAAAAAACGAATGATTTCCGCTGTTTTGGTGGTATGTATGCTCGTTACTTGCTTCGGCATAGCAGCTATCACCTCCACAGCTGTCACAAAGGACGTTTCCGAAACGGCAGCCGTTCCCGATACCTACTCGGGCATTACGGCAAATCCCTATGACATTACAGACAGCAACGACAACGCGACGATCCTCCAGTGCTGGAACTGGAGCTACGCTAACCTCGAGAAGGAACTGCCCAAGATTGCTCAGCAGGGCTTCTCGGTTGTACAGATCTCACCTCCCAACGTAATCAAGGAAGCTACAAAGGGCCACAAGGTTGACGGCGAGACCAACAACGGCTGGTGGATGTTCTATCAGCCCGCAGGCTTCCAGCTCAACGAAGAGACCGACAACGCTCTCGGTACAAAAACCGAGCTCATCAAGATGGTAAAGACCGCTCACTCACTCGGCGTGCGCGTAATCGCCGACTCGGTTATCAACCATATGGGTACAAACGGCAACGAGGATCTCTCCATCAAGGATCCTATCAAGCACGTTACACTCAAGGCAAAGACCTATGAGCCCGAGATTTACAACAACAACCTGTTCCATAATCCTTATGAGAACATGACATACGGCTATGAGTGGGACGGTCCTCAGGACACATGCACATACGACCTTACCAGAAGATGTACATCCAAGCTCCCCGACCTCAAGACAGAGGACTCAAGAGTTCAGAAAGCCATCTACGAGTATCTCCAGGAGATGGTAGACTGCGGTATCGACGGCTTCCGTTTTGACGCGGCAAAGCACATCGAGACTCCGAATGATCTGGCTCAGTACAGATCTGATTTCTGGAAGAACACCGTTACAAAGGTAAAGAACTACGCCAAGTCGACCTACGGCAAGGATGTTCTCTCCTACGGTGAAATCCTCAATACCTGCGGATACGGACGTTCATATCAGCACTACTTCCCGTTCATGAAGGTTACCGACTCCACAATCTACCGCCAGATTCAGAAGGCTGTCAACAGCGGCAGCGCTTCCAGCGCGATTCCTCAGAATATGGCGAACGGCACAAAGGCTCAGACAGTTCTCTGGGACGAGTCCCACGACACATATATGGACGGCGAATCCAAGAACTTCTCAAAGGCTCAGAGAAACAAGACATGGGCGGCTATCGCGGCTCGTGACGGAATCACATCAATGTATCTCGCGCGTCCCGCAAACCTCTCTCAGCAGCTCGGTATCGCTTCCGAGACAGACTGGACATCAAAGGAAGTCGCTGAGGTCAACAAGTTCAACAACAACTACGCGGGACAGGGAGAGTACCTCTCCACCTCGGGCTCCGTCGCAATCATCGGACGCGGAAGCAAAACCCAGCAGGGCGGCGCGGTTCTCATCAACTGCTCAGGCACAAGCAAGTCCGTATCGGGCGCTTCTATCGGCACAATGGCTGACGGCACATACACAGACCGTGTAGCAGGCGGCAAATTCACCGTAAAGAGCGGTAAGATTTCGGGTAGCATCGGCAACTCGGGCGTAGCTGTAGTTTACGAAGAGCCCGGTCCGACAGTTTCCGCTACAGCAAGCGGTACATACACAAGCGACACAAAGACGATCTCCCTCAACTGCAAGAACGTTGATTCCGCTACATACTCAATCAACGGAGCTGACGCAGTCAAGTACGAGAGCGGCAAGAGCCTCACACTCGGCACAGCCTCCGACAAGGTCGGCGCAACTTACGTTGTAACCCTCAAGGGCTATGTAAAGGACAAGGAAGAAGCCACTGCGACCTTCACATACACAAAGGTTGAGCAGGAAAGTGAATACAAGATCGTCCTCGATACAAACAATGTATCAGGCTGGACGAGCAGAGTAAACGTATACGCGTGGAACAGCGCCAACGAGTCGCAGGTCAACGCAAAGTGGCCCGGAAAGCAGATTTCAGGCACTGAGATCACCCTGCCGAACACCTACGACCGCATTATCTTCAACACAGGCACAACAGGCACAAAGCAGACGGTTGACCTCGTGCTCACAGGCTCAGCAAAATTTACGATCCAGAGCACAACGACAACCAACAGCGGCGGCACGGCGTGCAACAACGTAAAGGTTGAGTCGCTTGCTCCCCAGGTTGAGACCTATTATCCCGGTGTTGAGACAACTCCCACAGAGACAGAAACACAGACGCAGACCGTGACCGACAAACCCACAGAGACTGTCACCGAGACAGACGCTCCCAAGTTTGAGGTCGGCGACGTCGACAGAAACGGCACAGTCAACATCAAGGACGCTACAGTTATCCAGAAGGCTCTTGTAGACATCATCGTTCTCGACGACGAGCAGCAGAAGCTGGCTGACTTCGACGGCAACGGACGCGTAAGTATTCAGGACTGCACGGCAATCCAGAAGAAGATTGCGGGACTCAGCTGATTGCTTTAAAACAAAATAATTATTCGGGGCGGCTCAGACCATGAGCCGCCCCGCTTGTCTTTTATACGGTTTTCTGTGTCGAACGAAAAACCTACTCCTCGTTCCCAATCAGGTCGAGCGGGTCGATATACTGACCGTCCACCCTTATCGCGACGTGGATATGCGGCTCCTCGTGAGCCTCGCACGGGACGGAATCAGCCTTGCCGATAACGTCACCGACGGCTATCTTCTTTCCCCTCGTCACACTCACGTTTTCGTCGAGACCGCTGTAGTATGCCGTGTAATCGTCAGCCTTCACCACCACGGTATTCCCGAGCAGATCGTCGTCGTAAATCTTAACTACCTCGCCGTCGCCCATAGAATAGACCTTGTCACCTTTCTTGCAGGCAAAATCCGCGCCTGTATGAGCGCTCCACTGGTTTAGCGTCTTATTGTACACGGCGTCCTCACTGTACTCGCTGATGACCTTGAAGGTATCGAGCGGACATGACAGCGCCGCCTTTACGTTAAGCATGGTCTCGAGAGCGGTCTTTGTCTCGGCGGGAGTCGTTTCATCGGTATACTCCTCGGTCTCGGTGACAGGCTCCTCGGTTTCCGTCACAAATTCGGTTTCCGTCTCGGTGGGCTCGGTCTCTGTTTCAGTCACGCCCGTGACCTCCACATCGACCTCGGAGATCTTGGGATTGTAGGCTCCGCCCTCTTGATAGTTTGTATATGTTGAATACGCCGCCATTCCGACAGCCACCATGCACAGCGATAAAGCGGTGTAGAATCCCACGCGCTCGCGCTTTGTGCGTTTTCTTTTTTCGTAATACTTGCTCAAATGAATTCACCTCTGCCGTTATTATTGGCAGAGGATTTGTTTTTATACAAAAAAGCTGCCGCTTTCGCGACAGCCCTGTGAATATCAAAGAGTGGAAACGCTGTTGTGCGTCTCAACAATATCCTTGATGTATTTTTTTCCGACCTTGATTGACGGAATAACATATACATAGTACTGAGTTTTTCTCGAGAGTTTCTTCTTGCCTATTTTCTTGATTGTAAGCGAAGTTCCCTTGACTGTCTTGACCTTTTTGAGGTCGGCACCCTGCGTCTTGGATATATAGACATTGTACTTTACTGAGCCACCCTTTACCTTGGACCAATAAGCTTTGATGGAATTCTTGCCCGCCTTGAGGTTTACGTTGTCAAGTCCGATAGTAAAGTAAGTAAACTTTGACCAAGCTCCGTACTTGTTGCTCTTCTGGTTGCCGATTGTGGTATAGGCGCGGGACTTGATCTTGTAGAACTGGTTGCGGTTGAGATTATAGCCGTTCTTGTTGACTCCCGAAGCGTAGACCTTTTTGCTGTTAGCCTTATAGACTTTAGTCTCATAGCCCTTCTGGAAAGGAACACTGCCTATGCCTACGTTAAAAACAATTTCCTTGGAATTATACCAAAGGATTGATTTCTTGGGAGCGGAAAGCTTTTTGGGAACGAGCATGACGTCATTCGCGTAGATGCCGCCGTAGGACCAGCTGTAGGAAGCCTCCTTCTCGGCAACATATCCTGTGGAGGATTTGCGGATAGGTCTTACGTAGATCTTGTAGGGGAAGCTTTCCTTGTTGGAAACCTTCTTGAAAGTGTAGCTTGTCTTGTCTGTTGTAGCGACAACGTACTCCTGACCGTTGACATACTCACAAACTCTGTAGCCTGTGGCGCCGAGAGTTTTGTCCCATGCGATAGTGAATGAGCTTGTTGTAGCCTTTGTCTGTTTTACGCCTTTTGTCTCCTCGGGAAGTGTAACGACCTCGATGGTCTCGGAATAAGACCCGAAGGTTTTGCCGCCGTCGTCGGAAGCCTTTACTCTGGCGTAGTAGGAAGTACCTGCCGCGAGGTTGTAAATATTCTTGTGGCTGCTTGTGGTATAGTCGTAGTCGACCCATCCGTCAACACCGTTGTTGCTGAGCTCGACATAGTAGCGCACACTCTGTCCGAGTACGCCTGTCCACTCGATTTCAATCGATTGAGTACCGCATTCTGTCTGGCGAATGCCTGTAACCTGACCGGGAGCGGCGTTGACAACAGCGGGAATCGCGATTGAGAGCATTACTGCAATCATAAGTGCGAATGCGATAATTTTTTTCATAATTTTCATCCTCTCATAAGGAAAAATAGTCTGCTTTTGCAGCTTTTGGTTTACGCCTTTATTGTATACACAATTCGAAAAATTGTCCATTGACAATACACACAAACAATTTTAAGAATTTTTGCAAATTACTGGCTAAAAACTTCACAAAACTTTCACATTATTCATTATCAAGCTTTACAAAAGCACTTTCGTGTGTTAAAATGTTATTACATTTCAGTACGTTAACGCGTGAAAAGGAGACCAATATGAACTCTAAGCTTAAAAATGACCAGACAGACTTTCTGTTCGAGGCGATTCTTACACTTAAAACGAAGGACGACTGCTACCGATTTTTTGAGGATCTGTGCACAAGACCCGAGCTCAACGCCATGAGCCAGCGCATTGTTGTCGCTAAGCTTCTGACCGAGAAGGTAGTGTACAGCGAAATCGTAAAGCAGACAGGCGCGTCCACCGCTACAATCAGCCGCGTGAAGCGCTCGCTCAACGAGGACACCGACGGCTATATGCTGGCGTTCGAGAATATGGGAATCAACCTGAGCAAATGAGCTCCTACGAAGTATTTGCCGACTACTACGACGGTCTGACGCTCAACGTCGACTACCCGCGCCGCGCCGATTACCTGCTCGGGGTTCTCGCGCGCCACAAGCACGACGCGGGGCTGACGCTCGACCTCGCCTGCGGTACGGGCAGCCTGACGATCGAGCTGAAACGCCGCGGCGTGGACGTTTACGGGATAGACGGCTCGGGCGAAATGCTCTCCGCGGCGCTCTCAAAGGCTGCCGAAGAAGGGCTTGAGATACTGTTTCTATGCCAGAAGATGCAGAGCATCGACCTTTACGGCACGATCGACACCTGCGTGTGTACCCTCGACAGCATAAATCATATGACGAACCCCGACGACGTTCAGGCAACATTCGACAGAGTTTCGCTGTTTATGAACCCCGACGGGCTGTTCGTTTTTGACGCAAACACGCCCTACAAGCACGAAAAGGTTCTCGGCAGCAACACCTTTGTCTATGACACCGACGAGGTTTTCTGCGTGTGGCAGAACACACTGAAAGAGAATGGCATAGTCGATATTGACCTCAGCCTATTTATTCCCGAGGGCGACGCTTACTACCGCAGTGACGAGAGCTTCTCCGAGCGCGCCTACACCGACGCCGAGCTGAGAGCTATGCTCACAAAAGCAGGCTTTACGGTTGAGGCGGTATACGGCGATATGAGCTTTGAGGCTCCGAAGGACGACGAACAGCGGGTAATCTACGTCGCGAGAAAAAATAATTATTGAAAAGGTAATTTATATGGACAGAATAATCAGATGTATCACAAGTGACGGCGCGATTATGGCAGCGGCGGTCGACGCCTCCGACATAGTATTCACCGCGCAGCGTCTACATAAAACAACTCCCGTCGCGACCGCGGCTCTCGGCAGACTGCTGTGCGCAGGCTCGCTGATGGGTATAAACCTCAAGCAGGAAAAAGCCAAGCTCAACCTCAGAGTATCGGGCGACGGTCCGATGGGAACCGTGCTCGTTATCGCCGACTCTAACGGCAACGTGCGCGGCTATGTCGGCAATCCCGACTGTCCCACCGAGTACTACGAAAACGGAAAAATCAACGTCTCCGCAGGCGTAGGCAGGCACGGCACTCTCGGAATTATCCGCGACTACGGAGCGGGCGAGCCGTATATCGGTCACGTACCCCTCGTAAGCGGCGAGATTGCCGAGGATATAACGAGCTACTACGCGACCAGCGAGCAAATACCCACCGTATGCGCTTTAGGCGTGCTTGTAAACAAAGATGACGGTCAAGTAATGCTGGCGGGCGGCTTGCTCATTCAGCTCCTTCCCGGGGCGTATGACGAAGCTATCGACAAGCTCGAGAAAAACGTCGCGGAGCTCGAGCCCGTTACCACGATGTTCGCTAAGGGTATGTCTATACTCGACATCTGCAAAACAGCGCTGAAGGGCTTCGAGGTCGAGGTTCTCGACGAACAGCCAGTTAATTACGTCTGTACCTGCTCAAGAGAGAAAATCGAAAGCTATTTCCGCGGACTGCCTGTGGGCGAAATCCGCGCCTGTATCGGAGAGAACGGCAAGGCGGAAGTAAAATGCCACTTCTGCAACAAGAATTACGAATTTTCCGAGACAGAGCTTGAGGAAATAATAAAATCAAAAGCTGAATAAGGTTTTATCGCGAAACGAAAAACTCCCCGAGTTTCCTCGGGGAGTTTTCTTCTGGAGGCGTCACCCGGATTTGAACCGGGGAATCAAGGTTTTGCAGACCCATGCCTTACCGCTTGGCTATGACGCCGTGGTATATCATATGAAAAATGCACTCAAAAAAGAACTTACTCTGTAGCTCAATCGTGAGTGCATTTA
>JAHLBL010000064.1 GCA_020625635.1 bacterium | reverse complement strand
GCGAGACACTCGTCGAGCTGATCCTCCTTGCCCGCCTGCTTGAGCTGGCTGATAAGGTTGGAGAGCATTCCGCCCGGAACCTGATAGAGCAGCGCCTTCGTGTCTGCCGCGAGAATCTTTGTGTCGAGCAGACCGCTGTCGATATACTTCTTGCGTAAATCCATAAAGTAGGAGCGGATTTCCGTAAACGCCTCAAGGTCGAGACCTGTGTCGTATTCGGTGCCCTTGAACGCGGCAACCATCGACTCTGTGGGAGAGTGCGACGTGCCCTGACCGAGCGGAGAGATCGCGGTGTCGATTATATCCGCGCCTGCCTCTACGCCCTTGAGCAGACACATTGAGCCGAGTCCCGAGGTGTAGTGAGTATGAAGAGCGACAGGAAGGTCAACAGCGCCCTTGATAGCCTTTACGAGGTTATATGTCTCGTACGGAGTGAGCAGAGCAGCCATATCCTTGATGCAGATAGAGTCCGCGCCTGCGTCGGCAATACGCTTTGCGTAGTCGACGTAGTAGTCCTCGGTGAACACGGGACCTGTTGTGTAGCTTATCGCAACCTGAGCGTGAGCGCCCTCCTTCTTAGCCGCCTTTATAGCGCTCTGGAGGTTTTTAATATCGTTGAGAGCGTCGAAAATACGGATGATGTCGATACCGTTAGCGACACTCTTCTGTACGAAGTACTCGAGCACGTCGTCGGCGTAGTGACGGTAGCCGAGCATATTCTGTCCGCGGAAAAGCATCTGGAGCTTGGTGTTCGGACAGTTCTTGCGGATCGTGCGGAGTCTCTCCCACGGATCCTCGTTGAGAAAGCGCAGACAGCTGTCAAATGTAGCTCCGCCCCAGCATTCGAGGGAATGGTAGCCGATTTTGTCGAGCATAGGCAGAATCGGGAGCATATCCTCGGTCGTCATTCTGGTAGCTATGAGCGACTGGTGAGCGTCGCGCAGCGCAGTTTCGGTAACTAAAATCTTCTTTGCCATGGTCCAATCCCCTATCAGTTCATTGTAATGAGGACTTTACCTGTCTCAACAGCCTCGCCCTTGGCTACGTTTACGGAAGCGATCGTGCCGTCCTGAGCAGCCTTTACGGGAGTTTCCATCTTCATAGCCTCGATAAATACGAGGTCCTGACCTGCCTTTACGCTGTCGCCCGTGCCGACCTCAATTCTTACGACCGTACCGGGCATCGGAGCGGTAACCTTAACAGCGCCGTCGCTGCCCGAAGCAGCGGGAGCGGGAACGGGAGCAGCGGGCTTAGCCGCGGGAGCGGGTGCGGAAGCAGGAGCGGCAGAACCGCCGAGCTCCTCAACCTGAACGTCATATGCTGTACCGTTAACGGTGATTCTTAAATTTTTCATAACTGTTACCTCTTTTATATCAGATTGTAGAATGTTTTTTGCTGAGTGTCGACACGCGCTTGCCCGAAAGCATTCTCAGCGCGTCGCTGACAGTTCTGCGAAGCTGCTCCTCAAAGATAACGTCGTCGACGTATCCGCACTCGGCAGCCTTCTCAGCGGAGAGATTATCGCGGGCAAAGTCAGCCGCGACCTTCTTCTGCTCCTCAACGCTGACGTTCATACTCTCGGGAGCCATAATAAGCGCGGCAGCCTCGGGATTAACGGGGCTGATAACAGCGCCGTCGAGCGCGTAAACAGCGTCGGCGTTGGCGCCTGTACCGGCGAGAGCGATATAGAGCGCGCCTACAGCCTTGCCCGTTACCACGGAAATCTTGGCTGTGGTCGCCTCGGCAAAGGCGGAGGTGACCTTGGCGGCGGATCTGATATCCTCAAAGCCGTCCGCGTTTACGAATGTCACAACGGGGATCGAAAACGCATCGCAGAAGCGAACATGCTTAGCTATCTTAGCGGCGTCAGCCTCGGTGAGCGTACCGCCCTTGGTGTTTATTATACCAACGGTTCTGCCTTCTACGCGGGCGAATACCGTTTTTGCCGAGCTGCCGAAGGCGGTACCGAATCTGAAGATCGAGTCCGCGTCGGCGAGCTTTCTCGCGTAGCAGCCGTTCTCAACGTCCTCGGGCTCGAGCTCCTCGTAAGCGTCTGCCTCAACAAGATTGTTGGCGGGAAGATAGGAAATAAGGTCTCTCGCCTTTTCTATAGCTTCCTGAGCGCTCTCGGCTACTACCGAAACCACGCCGTTTTTGGCGTTTGTCTCAGCGTCGCAGGCAGAGCCCGACGTATCGAGAGAGAGCTTGGAATCCTTAGCGGCGATTACGAAATCAGCGCACGCGGCGTTGAGCGCGCCTGTTCCGAGACAGGAACCGAGCACTACGGAAATCTGGGGCACAACGCCCGAAATCTCGGCAGCGGCGTTGAGCACCTCGCCGTAACCCGCGAGCAGAGCGTTGCCCTCATCAAGGCGTCCGCCCCTGCTGTCGTAAAAGCCCACAACGGGACAACCCGTCTTATAGGCAAGACCGTATATTTTCTTAAGCTTAGCCGCCTGAGCCTTGCTCATAGCTCCGCCGCAGAAGTCACTGTTCTGGGCAAAAGCGTAAACGGGAACCTCGTTCACAGCGCCGTAGCCCGCTACAACCTCGGCGTATGTATCCTGAGATTTCGCGAGTGTGTCCACGCTGACAAATTCTCCGTTGTCAAAGAAGGCGGTGAGAGTTTTGTAGGCGGATGTCTGCTCAATAGCCGACTTAGCCTGAGTCACGTTCTCCATACTCATCTTCATTCCTCCGTTAAATATTACAAACTGCAAATGCCCAAATTAAGGCATTTTATATACATATACAATTATATTGCAAAAATGTGTAAATCGCAAGAATATTTGATAATAAAATGGATTTTTGACAATTTTCATATTTATTGCGGTTCACAAGGCGCGAATTTAGGTAAAACTGATATCCGCAAAAACGAACACGGTCGGGAGACACAGACGCAAAACGGCTGCGTGTCTTCCCGACCGTTAATTTCAGTGAATTATTTTAAACTTATCAGTATTTTTATTGTCCGCTCGGTTTGTTCCCAAGGAACCTCGAGCAGAAATGATGTCCAAAACAATTAATATGATAAAAGCTTTTTGACTTCCATCGGGGTGAGGTCGCGCCACATACCCTTTTTGAGCTTGCCCATCTTAACGCCGCCGATAGTGATACGGCGCAGGCGGAGCACCTCGATACCGAACAGCTCGCACATCTTGCGGATCTCGCGGTTTCTGCCCTCGTGCAGAACCATTTCGAGGTTCGCTCTGCCGTCCTTGCGGCTGATGATACGCACCTCGCAGGGAGCGGTTTTTCTGCCGTCTATAACGACGCCCGCCATAATCTGCTTAGCCTGCTCGTCGGTCATTTCGGGAGTGACGGTCACATGGTAGACCTTGTTCATCTGGGTTCTCGGGTGAGTGACCTTATTCGCGAATTCGCCGTCGTTCGTCATAATGAGAAGTCCCTCGGAATCCTTGTCGAGACGACCTACGGGATAGATACGCTCGGGGATGTCCTTAATAAGGTCGGCGACGCATCTGCGTCCCATCTCGTCGCTCATTGTGGTGACGAAGCCGCGCGGCTTGTTGAGCATTATGTAGCGTTTTCCGCCCTTGCGCTTCATTACGATGCGCTTGTTGTGGACGTAAACCTTGTCGCGGGACGGTTCAATCTTGTCCCCTATTTCGGCGGTTCTGCCGTTTACCTTTACCGCGCCGTTGCGGATAAGCTCCTCCGACCTGCGCCGCGAGGCAACTCCGCAGTCAGCCATAAATTTTTGAAGTCTCACGTATTCTTTACGCATATTTTCATTCCTTAAAAGAATTATCCTGTATAGGCAATAAGTTTGTGCTCAGCGATTTTTCTTCCGTCGAGCAGATAAACTATACTTCCGAGCACACTTCCGTCGGCGACGGGAGTGTACACAAAGTTCTCCGCGCGGATCTCACGCGTTATCTTGGCGGCTTTATCGGCAGGCACAACGACCTTACAGCACTCGTCGCAGACAGCCGAAATATCGGGCTCACCCGCGCAGGCGGAGCTGATATTCAGCAGAAAATCCCTGTCGTCAAGCTCAACGCCGCAATACCGCGCGAAGCCGTACTCATACATCGCGGTATGGTCGTCCCAGTCGTCCCTGTCGTTGAGCGTAACTGCAATCAGCCGCAAGCCGTTTTTGTACGCTGACGAGACGAGACAGCGTCCAGCCGCCATCGTGTAGCCTGTTTTACCGCCCGTGCAGTACCCGTAGGAGGACAGCAGGCGGTTGTGGTTAGAGTAAGTCGTCCGCTTTGAAGCGGGCTTTATAAATCTGACGGTCGCGGTCCGACGCGCTGTGAGCCTCGCGAAATCGCGGTTGCGCATAGCCTCGCTCATTAGCAGAGCCATATCGTACGCGGTCGTGTAGTGGTTTTCGTCGTCGAGACCGCTCGGGGTGACGAAATGAGTGTGCTTCATTCCGATCTGACGCGCGCGCCTGTTCATCCTTCGTGCGAATTTTTCGGCACTGCCGTCAATCGCGATCGCCGCCGCGTTCGCGGCGTCGTTGCCTGAGCAGAGCAGCATTCCCAGCGCAAGATCCCTGAGCGTGACAACCTCGCCCGCTCTGAGATACATACTGCTGCCTTCGGCTGCCATTTTTTCGGTGAACTTCACCCGCCTGTTATTTTTACGGGCGATCTCGAGAGTGATAAGCGCCGTCATAACCTTAGTCGTACTGGCGGGCTTCATGCGCTTATTTTCGTTTTTAGAATAATAAACTTCACCGTTATCGGGGCAGTAGAGCACAGCTGCCTCGGCGCTCACCTCAAGCTCCGAGGAGCACACCGCGGGAACCGAAAGGATCAACAGCAATAATACAAGTATTATCGGTAGTATACGTTTCATATAATCACCGATTGATTATATGAGCGCCCTCGGAGAGTTATACGCGGAGACCGCCGCGATCCGATTAAAAAATATCTTCCTCGGCTGTTTCCTTTTCTACGACGCCGTCCTTCTTCTTATCCTTTTTGAAGAGCGCTGTTACCTTGTCGACAAGGTCGGGAACGATACCGACAACTCTGTCGGCTGTGCCGTCGTATTTCTCGATGGGAAGGAGCTTTACGTCGCCGCCGCAGACGGTGAGGAACGCGATAGGCTGAATCGAGATTCCCGCGCCGCTTCCGCCGCCGAAGCAGTCCTTATTCTCCTTCTTTGTGGGCAGATCGGAGCCGCCCGAAGCGAAGCCGTAGGAAACCTTTGAAACGGGGATGATGACCGTTCCGTCGGGTGTTGTGATGGGATCGCCGATGATCGTGTTTACGTCAACCATCTGCTTTATTTTTTCCATTGTCGTGTTCATCAGATTGTTAATAGGATGATCCATAGCAATTCTCCTTTATCTATTTAATCTTATGAAAATATAGCTTAAGCGCCTGAACGGCTCTTACAATTGCGATTTTAAGAATCCGTATGATTCGGATCCTGATTACCGTGTCGACCTTGATTTCTGTTGACGGATTGTCGGAAAAATCGGGTTCTACACGGACGTTGCGGCGGCGCACACGCACCGCTGACATAATAATGCTAAGCGCCGGGAACACGCCCGAGCAGACCATACCGTATTTTACGGCTGTGTCGGCGGCGTCCTTTCCGGCAACGCGGATGCTGAAGTTCAGCCTGCGTACTCTCGTCGCGGCGCAAATATCCTTCAGCGTGCCGACCGCGAGCTCCGCAAGGCTCTGCACTATATTAAGTATGCCCGTAAGTCCCTTTTCTCCATACAATTTTTTCAGAGCGGAAGGCTTTTTCTCCTTGGGCTTTTCGGGTTCTTTTTTCTCCGTTTTCTTCTTTTTCGGCTTGTCCTTTTTTGCTTTTTTCTTCTTTTTCGGCTTCTGCGGAACGAGCCTGAGCTTTACGAACGCGATCCTCGCGGTGAGGCGCGGCTCGTTCTCGTAGCTGAAACAGATCACTATGTCGAGAAGCGTCAGCAAAAATAGAAAAAGCAAAATGCCGAGAATTATATATAAGGCAAGCAAGGGCTTATTCCTCCGTTGCTTTTTCTATAACTTCCTCTACAGTCATCTGCATTTCCTGCGAATCGTCTTCCTTTTTATCATCCTCGGGAAGCGGAGGCAGCTCCTCTATGGAGCTGATGTTGAAGCAGCGAAGGAAATTTTCGGTCGTTCCGTAAATCAGCGGACGACCAGGGAGCTCCAGCCTGCCCTTTTCCTCAATAAGATCCTTTGAGGTAAGCGAGCCGATTACGCCCGAGCAGTCAACGCCTCTGACCTGCTCGACAAAAGCCTTCGTGACGGGTTGGTTATAGGCGATAACGGCGAGCACCTCGAGAGCCGCCTGAGAGAGCGGAGTGTTGCGGCGCAGATCCATAACCGTGCGGATTGCGGGAGCAAACTCCTTTACGCTGACCATCTGGTAGCTGTCCTTTAGCCTGATTATTGTTATTCCCCTGTCACTGCTCTGATATTCCTCCATAAGCTCTTCAAGGTGAGCCCTTGCGTCGTCCTCGGAGATTTCAAGCGCCGCGGCGATTCGCGAAGGCTCAACCGAGGAGCCGTTAGCGAAAAGTATCGCTTCTATGGCGCTGTTGATTTTTTCAGTTACCATTTCTGTCCTCCAACATATAGACCTCGGCGGTATCGCCGCTGCCGTCCACGCGGACGCGCTTGCCCTTTACGAGCTCGAGCACGGCGAGAAATGTGGCTACGAGCTCTCCCCTGCCCTCAGCGGCTTCAAAAAGATCGATGTACCTCACTCTTTTACCGTGCCACAAACGGCGCATAACCGTTATGATACGGGAGTTAACCGAGACGATTTTCCTCTCGGTGATTCCCGAAAACGCCGACTGCGGAGGCGGAAGCTTGCGCTTTCCTCTTCCGACGGCGTCGATATAGCCCTTTACGATATCCTGCGGGTCGTGCTTACGGTTATAGGTCAAATCGAATTTGACAGGAGAAGCGTCCTTGTAGAACGTGTCGAAGTCGTAGATAACACTGAGCTTGGCGGCGATTTCCTTACAGAGCTGATACTCAATAAGCTGACCGCTGAGCTCTTTTTTAAGCTCCTCAGCCTCGTCCTCGTACTTGGGCAGGAGCATAGCGGACTTGATGTAGACAAGTCTGGACGCCATCGTCAGGAACTCCGAGGCAACGTCCATACTGTTTTCCTGCATAGCCTTGATCTGCTCCATATACTGCTCGAGCAGCTCGGAGATACTGATGTCGTATATGTTAATTTTATTTTTAGCGATCAATGTCAAAAGCAAGTCAAGCGGTCCCTCAAATACGGACAGCTTATAATTGAGCTGCGGGATACTGTCCATCACTTTACTCCAAACAGCATACCCGTGAAATCAAACAGACCGTTGCAAACGGCGGAGCTGATTTGACCGATCGGCAGCAGATCAAACCACACAAGCATAATTATGATTAAGAAAAAGTACTGCTCGTACTTGTAAATCGTGTAAACGATTTTATCGGGAAGGAACATAAAGAGTATCTTTGAGCCATCGAGCGGAGGTATAGGAAGCAGGTTGAACACAGCCAGAGCGACGTTAACCATAACGTAGTAGACGAGGAACTGCAAAAGATACTTTCCGAACGTGTTGAAGCCGTACAGGCTCTTAAAATAGAACTCGGGAGCGAATTTCGCGATCGAAAAGAACACGACGCAGCCAACGAATGCCGCGAGGAGATTCGCTACGGGACCCGCGAGAGCGGAGATTCCCATACCGACCTTTGGGTTCTTGAAGTTGCGGTCGTTTATCGGAACGGGCTTTGCCCAGCCGAAGCCGATAAAGATAATCAGCAGCGCGCCTATGGGGTCGACGTGGCTGAGAGGATTAAGCGAAAGCCTTCCGCGCTTTTTTACGTCCCTGTCGCCGAGATGATACGCGACAAAAGCGTGAGCCCACTCGTGGAAAGGCATAATGAGCAGAATTATTACAAGTGAAGCGATGATCTGTGTCAGCACCGCCAGAAAATCAACATGTCCCCCGCGGAAGCCGTAGAACAGAGTGCCGAGTAATGTACCTTGCATAAACTTGCTCCTTTCATAGATGTAATACCGCATAATTCGGGCACGCGCCGTAAATTGTGCGGCGCCAGCCTGATAATATAATCTTATTTATTATACATTATTGACGATAAAAAAACAAGGGGATAAAAAATTTAAAAAAACACTTGCTTTTTTTAAAACTTTCCATTATAATATGGTAGTTAGTTATATAAAGCGATAATTTGTTTAAGGAGGTGCAGACACATGGCAAAGTGTGATTTCTGCGGTAAGGGCGTAACTTTCGGTATTAAGGTTTCTCACTCACACAGACGTTCAAACAGAACTTGGAAGCCCAACGTACA
>JAHLBL010000063.1 GCA_020625635.1 bacterium | reverse complement strand
AGACTGATTAAAATATTTCGGAGCACCTGCGCAAAGGCGGTATTCGGAAGGTAGTTATCATCGGCTGTGATCTTAAGCGAGCTGCCCGAGACAATAACCTTTCCCTCCTTATAAGTGTAAGTGCAGTCCTTCATTGACGAAGGCGACTTGATCCGCAGTGTTATAATGCGCCCCTCGTCGGCAGTCAGGTCGGCTTTGATTTTTACGTCGTTGTACCGCGAGACGACCTCGGCCGAAAATGAGCGTTTCAGCTCGGCGGGCTTGGCTGAGCACGAACACAGCAGAATAAAAATCGGAATTAAAAATAAAAACAGCTTTTTCATATCAATCTCCATAACCTTTCAGCCCGCAACGAGCACGAAAACAAATTGAGGGCAGCTCAAAACTATAAGAGCTGCCCCGATTAAATGTACGCATTTAAATAGTGATAAGTTGTAAGTGAAAAAGCGGTAAAACATTCTAATAGTTAAATGTTTTTATTACTTTCCGCTTGGAACTTTTCACTATCAATATAGCAATATAAGTAATAAGAGACTCCTTTTGACTTTTGAGCCAATACTACTAATGATTATATGAAAAAGCAAATGAGTATATTATAAAGTTTTAAAAATCTTTGGAAGCATGGAAATAGTGTCTGTGGGGAGCATGGAAATCTCTCCGTATTCGTCCCTCGCGCAGTCACCCGCCGCGGCGTGAATATAAACGCCCGCACAGGCTGTCTTTAAGGGCTGGGGATTCTGGGCAGTAATAGAGGCGATAATACCTGCTAGTACGTCTCCGCTGCCGCCGCACGCCATTCCCGCGTTTCCGCGATATTCATTTATCCACAGGTCTCCGTCGGGTGAAGCGACGATCGTGTGATGACCTTTCAGGACGAGGACAACGCCGTATTTTTCGGCAAACCGAAGAGCGTGCTCCTCCCTGTTTCGACGTATTTCATCGACCTCAATTCCCGTAAGTCTCGAGAACTCACGCTCGTGCGGAGTGAGAATGAGCCGTGACTTAGCGCCGAGCAGAATGTCGGCATCCTCAGCGACAATATTAAGCGCGTCGGCGTCAATAACCGCGGGAACCGTACACTGTGTAACAACCTTGCGCACAACGGAACGCGTGCCGTCGTTAATACCGAGCCCGCAGCCGATAAGGACGGATGAACAGAAACGTGACTTTGACTCAAAATCAAAATCGTTATAATTCTCTACAGGAATAAATACCGCCTCGGGAACAGCTGCCGCCATAATCGGATAGAGCCTTCCGGGTACGCAAAGCTTCAGCAGTCCTATTCCGCTGCGCAAAGCCGCGAGCGAGGACATAATAGCCGCGCCAGCCATTCCGTAGCTGCCGCAGATGCTGAGCATTGTGCCGACAGTAAGCTTGTCGGAATCGGGGATGCGCTTAATAAGCGCTGATTTAGCGACGTTTTCGTCAATCTGAAAGCGCATAATCAACCTCTGTTGTAAAACAGCTTGAGCACGATTTCCTTTTTGAGATAGGGCTTCATAGCCTCAAGCACCCTCTCGTTGGGGTTGAAGAAAAGTCCGCGCTTGCTGCCTGTCGCGCCGAGGAAAACGGCACAGTAGGTGTTCTCGTAATCGGAGGACTTCTCAGCCGCGTCGTATACCTTAACGAGCGTCTGGTTGCTCTTGTCGATCTCGTTCAGCTTACCGAGCATATCTATCTTGCGCACATCAAGTCTGAGCATTTCCTTACGCTTGCGCTTAGCGATGATCTTACTGACGACGAGCGTATCCGAAACCATCTGGTACTCGAATTCCTGATTCTGGTGAGAACGTACGAACCAGATGAACCATATGCCGAAAAAGAACAGGAAAATCGAGATGTAAGCGAAGTAGCCGACGTTCTTGCCGAACACGTGCACCATAAGCAGCGCTGACACAGGAATAAGCACAACAAAAAGTATAACCATTATAAAAATAATCCTGTCACGGATTGTGCGTTTTTTCTTCACAAGCTGTTCAATAAAAATATCGTTCATAACCTTCTCCTTTGAAAAACAAATCTATCTAAAATAATAACACAAGAACAAAAAAATTTCAACAAAAGACTTGAATAATAGATTGGAAAATGGTAAAATAGCAAAAGATAACGCGAGGACGAAGGAAGTAGTATTCCACGGCGCATCGTAAAGAGACCGTTCACCGAGGCTGAAAGTGACGGCTTTGCACGGAATATGAAGTTCCCTTCTGAGCGGCAGGACTGAAACAACAGTAGGTTCTGACGGACTGACACCGTTAACGGTCACGGGAGTGTTTGCTCTTTGAGCAGGAACCAAGGGTGGTACCGCGGATTATACTATGTATTTTTCGTCCCTTCCATTATCGGAGGGACGTTTTCTTTTTATGTAATTGGAAAGAAATCAAAAGTTACATAAAAATACAAGTCGTTATCCGGCAAAACTCTTTTCGATAACAACACCCAAAAAACGGAGACGGCTATACGAAAGCGGACGCGCTGACCGCGCTTCCTTATTATTAAACGGAGGTAAAATATGGATGAAAAAATCTTAAATCTGAAAAACAAGCTCACCGCCGAGCTGGAAGACGTCAGCAGTCTTGTTGATCTTGACAAGATTCGCGTCGCCTATCTCGGCAAAAAGGGCAGCGTCACAAACCTTCTTAAAGGTATGAAGGATATGTCAGGCGAAGAGCGCAAGGAGTTCGGCAAAAAGGTAAACGAGCTCAAGAGCGGCGTCGCCAGATTTATTGAGGAAAAGACCGAGGAGCTCAAGCGCAGGGAGATTGAAAACGAAATCAACTCTATGCCTAAGTTTGACATCACAACTCCCGCCGACCTTACACGCGGCTCCTACCACCCCATAACTCTCGTTCAGAGACAGTGCGAGGCTATTTTCCGCTCGATGGGCTTTACCGTTGAGGATTACAGCGAGGTCGTAACCGACTATGAGTGCTTTGAGTCCCTCAACATCCCTAAGCACCATCCCGCCCGCGATATGCAGGATACCTACTATCTCGAGAACGGTCAGCTTCTCAAGTCGCAGACTTCCGCTGCCCAGAACGCTATTATTAAAAAGTACGGCAAAGGTCTGATTGAGAAGGGCACGCCGATAAAGGCTATCTTCCCCGGACGCTGCTTCAGAAACGAGGCGACCGACGCGACACACGAAAACACCTTCTTCCAGATGGAGGGCGTTATGGTCGACAAGGACATCAGCATCTCAAACCTTATATACTTTATGAAAACGATGCTCTCCGAGGTATTCCGCAAGGATATCAAGGTTCGTCTGCGTCCCGGCTTCTTCCCCTTCGTAGAACCCGGCTTTGAGCTCGACATCAACTGCCTTATTTGCGGCGGCGAGGGATGTCCCTCCTGTAACAGAAGCGGCTGGCTTGAGCTCTGCCCATGCGGTATGATTCACCCCGAGGTTCTTAAGGAAGGCGGAGTGGATCCCGACGAGTACACGGGCTTCGCGTTCGGACTCGGACTCACAAGACTTGTTATGATGAAGTACGGCGTTAAAGATATCAGAGATCTGAACAGCGGCAGCCTTAAGGCGCTTTCGCAGTTCACCGACGATGAATAAGGAGGTAAGAATATGTTTTTATCAATGAATTGGATTTCGGACTTCGTGGACTTCACAGGTCTCGACAAGGTTGACCTTATTCACAGATTCTCTCTTTCCACAGCCGAAGTAGAAAACGAAATTTTCTTTAAGGGCTCTGACATCAGCGGAATCGTTGTCGGCGAAATCCTCTCCGTAGAGGAGCACCCCGATAGCAAAAAACTCCACCTCCTCAAAATCGACTGCGGCGAGGCTGAGCCCGTCGACGTAGTATGCGGCGCTCCGAACGTAAAGGTCGGTTTAAAGACCGCGTTCGCGAAGCTCGGCGCAAAGCTCGGCGAAATCACCATAGCTCCGAGAAAGCTCGCGGGCTATACATCCAACGGAATGTGCTGCTCCGAGTCTGAAATCGGAATCAGCGACGATCACTCGGGAATTATGGAAATCACCGACGACGTCAAAAACGGCACAGATTTAAAGGATATTTACGAAATTGACGATATTATTTTTGAGGTTGACAACAAGTCCCTCACCAACCGTCCCGACCTCTGGGGGCACTACGGAATCGCGCGTGAGTTCGCTGCCTTGGCAGGCAGAGAGCTTAAGCCGCTCGAAACAGACGACCTCGGCAAATACGACGCGCTCCCGACTGTCGATATGAAGATTGAGGATCCGCTGTGCCATCGTTACTCCTGCCTCCAGGTTGAGAACATCAAGCGTTCCGTAAGCCCTGTTAATATGAGAATCCGCCTGTTCTACTGCGGAATGAGAGCTATCAACTACCTCGCAGACCTCACGAACTACCTTATGCTCGAAATGGGACAGCCGATGCACGCGTTCGACTCACGCAAGGTCGGCAAAATCAGAATCAAGCGCTTCGACACTCCGTTCACCTTCAAAACACTCGACGGAGTTGAAAGAAACATTGACGAGAACACCCTTATGATCTGCAACGACAACACGCCTGTCGCGATCGCGGGTATTATGGGCGGTCTCGACTCGGAAATTGTCGACGATACTACAACGCTCACGCTCGAGTCCGCTACATTCGACGCGGTTTCAATCCGTAAATCTACGGTAAGGCTCGCTCACAGAACCGACGCGTCGATGAGATACGAGAAATCTCTCGACCCCGAAATGACAGTTCCCGCTATCGGACGTTTCGTAAAGCTTCTCAAAGACGGCGACAGCGATATAAAGGTCGTATCCGCTCTCACCGACGAGTACGCTTACAAGTACGACACCGTCACCCTGTCCTTTGACAAGGCGTTCGTGGACAAATATACGGGTATAGAAATCAGCAACGACACAATCGTAAAAACCCTCAGCTCTCTCGGCTTCGGCGTTGAGCTTGACGGCGACGACTTCAAGGTTGTTGTTCCCTCGTGGAGAGCTACCAAGGACGTTACGATCAAGGCTGACATCATCGAGGAAATCACACGTATTTACGGCTATGACAACTTTGCCGTTCACACCACACGCTCTCCCCTCTATCCCGTCCGCGTCGACAATGTAAAGCACAACGAGGAGAAAATCAAAGATATTCTTGTAAAGAAATATAATCTGCACGAGCTCCACTCGTACGTATGGGCTTACGCCGATGAGCAGAAGGCTCTCGGAATTCCCGTTGAGGAAAACATCAAGCTCACTGGCGCGACAAACCCCAACATCGAGACGATCAGAAGAACCATTATTCCCACACAGCTCTGTCAGGTTAAGTCGAACATCGGCTATGCTCCGTCCTTCGGAATTTTTGAAATCGGACGCGTTGTGGAAGGTCTCGGCGAGAACAACCTCTGCGTTGAAAAGAAAAAGCTCGCGGTTACTCTCTACAGCAAGAGCGACGATATAAAGACGCTCTACTTCCGTATGCGCGACATTCTCGCTACAATCACCGACGACCTCAAGCACAAGGCAGTAGAGTTCACACCTGCCGAGGCGCTTCACAGCTACGAGCACCCCGTTAACCTCAACGAGGTTGTTATCGACGGCGAGACAATCGGACGAATCGGAATCGTTCATCCCGTTGTTTCAAAGAAAATCGATAAGAAGGGCAACATCGTATTTGCTGAAATCGACGTTGAGAAGTTTGCGAACGCCGCTGACGCGGGTATCACCTACAGCGAACCCTCAAAGTTCCCGCCGATGACATACGACCTCAGTCTTGAGCTCAAACCCGATATGATGTTCTCAGTCCTCAAGGACTGCTGGGAAACTCTGAAGCTGAACATACTCAAGGGAGTGAAGATTGTAGATACCTACGACACCGACACGATCCACAGCATCACCGTTCGCTTTGAGTTCTCCTCAAACGAAAGAACGCTCTCCTCAAACGAGGTTCAGGAGATAATGGACAAGATTATTCAGAATCTAAGCAACAAGGGCGTAAACCTCAGATAAACTGCCGCAGGAGAGGGCTTTTCGCTCTCTCCAGTTTTGATTTCAAATAATAGTTGACAATCAATACCAAAATGTGGTATTATAATGTGGAATTAGAATTTTGAAATGGAGGTGTTTCCATTGTTAGATAAGACTATGATTTTCTCGCTTGACGATACCAAGGGTGACACTATAAAAAGAACGCTGTTCACCGTGTATAAGGCGCTCGAGGAAAAGGGTTACAATCCCATCAACCAGATTGTAGGATATATTCTCTCGGAGGATCCGACATATATCACAACATATAACAACGCGCGTAACCTTATAAGCCGTATCGACCGTGACGATTTGCTGGAAGCACTCGTAAAAACATACCTTAACCTCAAATAATGAAAGGATGATATCCTGTGGCTGAAAAGACCAAGTTCCCCACCTACAAGGGAAAGCCGCTGGTACGCTGCGGTGACGAGCTTTATTACGGAAATATGGATGACGAGTACGTTATCCACTTCATTATCAAGAGCAAGAAGGTAGTTAACGGCGTTGAAATTGCCGACAAGGTGACAATTCAGCTTATGGCTACCGACCCGGGGCTCTCCCCCAGACGTCAGCTCGTAAAGTCGAGCGAAAAGCAGGGCTTGTTCGTTGCTATGGACGTAGCGGACGCGTGGCTCTCGAGAGCTCTCGCTCACAAAATCTAATAAAGCAAATTAAGGGAGCTGTCGTATGACGGCTCCCGAGTTTTTTGATTCCGATATTGACACACAACGGCGGATATATTATAATAATTATATATGGACTGAAAGGTAAAGCGATTATGAAAGCTAAAAATTTTATTAATACATTATTTATAACAGGTCCGATCGTAACTGTAGCGGGACTTATCCTCGAAATCGTGAGCACAATTCTCAGGGACAACGCCAACGCCGCCGATCAGACTTCGGGCAGCGGTGTTTTAACCGACCATCTCTTTGAGGAATACCTCATTAAACTTGGTACAATAATGATGGTATTCGGGTTCATTATGCTGCTTACCGCGATCATCTGGTACTGCCTGACATATCCGAAGGATAAAAAAGAAAAGAATAATTAAAAGAGACTGCCGCAATTGCGACAGTCTTTTTCTCTGTTATCCTGAAAAATTAAGATTACAGTATACGCTCTGCATATACTCGTCGTTGAATTGGGTGTCAATAATTTCCTCTACCCTGTTCGTAGCTGTGGCTCCTGACTGACGCTGTCCCCAGCGGAACACCGCGATGCCGCTGACAATCAGATTGACTGCCATATAAACCGAGAGAACAGCACAGGCGATATTCCACGCCCTGCCGCGCATTTTAGGATATACGCGCTCTATAAGCGGATATACAAGGCGCACGAACAGCAGTCCGAGTATTCCCCACGCCAGCGTCATATGCGGAGTAACTCTGCCGCCTATGTTGCCCGGGTATTCGCTGTAGTCCCACGAACGGGAGTGAAACACCGCCTCCTGGATCAGACTGCCGAAAAACTCGACAACCGTGCCCGCTACCGCGGAGAAGAAGAACTGGAGCGGAATATTCTTGTTTCTCATAAGAGTACAGCCGAGGTACATCGCGTCGGCGCCGAAACCGTAAATAATACAGAACGGGCCCCATACCGTTGCGGAGTGATTCTCCCACACGCCGATTCTTATAAGCACAAGCAAGCCCTCGAGGACAAAGCCGATCACACTTCCGAACATAAACAGCCAGAACAGCGCAGGATATGAAATTGTGTGTTTTTCCTGTGGCTGGCTAACTTCATTAGCCTTATTGATATTGCTCATAGAATTATTATTTATACCGCCTGATGAAATATTCTGATTCATCAGGCGGTAAAATTTTCAGATTATTTTTTATTAAGTAAGTACTGATTAATTCGAGTGCGTAAAAGCTGCAAGCAAGTTGCGTGCTCAGTTGTCAGCGTGAATTAATCAGTGGTTATTTTATATCAGTTATCTCTCTTGGGACGTCTGTCGCCTCTGCCGTGGCCACCGCCGCGGCGCGGACGCGAGCTGCGTCTGTCCTCATCGGGATCATTCTCAGGCTCAAGACCGTCAACCTCAATGAGCACAGCTCTGCGGCTGAGGTTAAGTCTGCCCTTATCGTCGATTTCGAGAACCTTAACGCGGATTACGTCGCCTACGTTTACAACATCGGTAACGTTCTTTGTACGCTTAACGTCGAGCTGGCTGATATGGCAGAGACCTTCCTTACCCGGAGCGATCTCAACGAACGCGCCGAAGTCCATAATGCGTGTAACCTTGCCGTAGAACATAGCGCCCGGCTCAGGATCGTTGGCGATCGTCTCAATCATACTGAGAGCGCGCTTACACTTCTCGGTATCGATACCAGCGATGAATACGTTGCCGACTAAGCCGTCCTCTTCAATATCGATCTTACAGTCGCACTGCGCCTGGATTTCCTTAATAACCTTACCGCTCTTACCGATAACCTCGGA
>JAHLBL010000062.1 GCA_020625635.1 bacterium | reverse complement strand
TGGGCGCGTTGAACGTAAGAGCTTCCGTGGTTTTTTCCTTTTTCTTGGCTTCCTGACTCGGACGCGTATCCTGAGTCGCGCTCGTTGCGGTCTCCTCAGTGCTGCCGAGCGGTTTTGATGTGCCGCATACACAGTTGAACATTGTCGATACAAGCGCGATAATCAGCGCTAAAATAACGATCAAGCAGGCAATTATAATAACTCTGTTGCGTGTTCTCTTTGTGTTTTTACGTCTCCTCGACGAAGTTCCGCGAACTCCTCTCGAGCTTCTTGAAGATGACGGCGCGCGGTAACCGCCCGAACGGTGATTGCTGCGGTATCCGCTGCCTCTGTAATTTCTGTTGTTGCCGTAACTCAACTTTATACCTCCCTGTTTTTAGGCAATACCGCATAATTCAGGAGTGCGGATTGCACAGTAAGATTTTTCGTCAGACCTGACAAATAATCAGTTCACATACTGACGTATGGGCGCTGTTTTTTATCGGAATCCCCGCATCTCCCCCGAGTCAAGGGGAAAGGACGAGCGGCAAAACGAGGTCAAGGCATACCTGTCTGATATGCCTGTCGGGTTCAGCCGACGAGGACACTCTGACGGAATAATATTCAAGCAAGGCGTGCACCGAAAAATGTGCGTTATTGCCTATAATAACTCAGTATAAATTATTCATTATCATTATACAACAAAAAGATTTCTATTACAATCTTTTTTTAGTTTTTATTATCTTATTTTACAATTTATCTATGCTCTTGAAACATATTGAAAAGTATGCTACAATTATTTGGAAATTTATATATTGGAGTATTATTATGGAATACAAGTTTTCTGACAGAACAAACAATTTAAAACCCAGCGCGATCCGCGAAATCTTCAAGTACGCCGCTGACCCGACGGTCGTGTCGCTTTCCGCGGGAAATCCTTCCCCCGACGCGTTTCCGGTAAAGGAGTTAGAGGAAATCTCAGCTGAGCTCTTCCGCACAAATCCCATCGGTCTGCTTCAGTACAGCGTTACCGAGGGCTACACACCGCTGAGAGAATACCTCAAGGGTTATCTTTCCGATAAATACTGCATCGGCACCGACAACGATGACATTCTCATCACCACAGGCGCTCAGCAGATTATGGACTTTGCGACAAAGTCTCTCGTTAACGAGGGCGAAATCATAGTTACCGAAGCCCCCAGCTTTATCGGCTCGCTCAACTCCTTCCGCGCCTACAACGCCAAGCTCGTCGGAGTTCCTGTTCAGAGCGACGGTATGGACACCGAGATTCTCGAAAAAGTCCTCAGCGAGCACGATAACATCAAGTTTATCTATACTATCCCCAACTTCCAGAATCCCTCGGGCGTTACAATGAGTATGGAAAAGCGAGAGCGCGTTTATGAGCTCGCCTGCAAATACGACGTCCTCATCCTCGAGGATAATCCCTACGGCGACCTCAGATACAGCGGCGAATTCCTGCCGTCAATAAAGTCGCTTGACAAGGAAGGCAGAGTAATCTACGCGGGAAGCTTCAGCAAGGTTATCGCTCCGGGTATCCGCGTAGCTTATGTTCTCGCTCCAAAGCCCATTATTCAGAAGATGACCGTCTGCAAGCAGGGCAGCGACGTCCATACCAACATCTGGTCACAGATGCTCTGCTATGAATATCTCACGAAATACGACTTTGAGGCTCACCTCGATAAGCTCCGCACAATTTACCGCAAAAAGGCGCAGTTCTGTATGGACTTGCTCGACAAATACTGCGCTCCCGAAATCACTTACGATAAAATCGACGGCGGTCTCTTTATCTGGTGCAAGCTGCCCGAGAGCGTTGATATGCTCGACTACGTAAAGAAGGCTATCGAAAACAAGGTTTGCGTCGTTCCGGGCAACGCGTTCCTCACCGACGAAAGCGAAACCACCAACGGCTTCAGAATCAATTTCTCAACTCCCACCGACGAACAGCTCGAAAAGGGAATTAAGGCTCTCGGCAAGCTGATTAAATCTTTGGTATAAAGAGGTACAACTATGGAAAACGAAAAGAAAAAGGTCGCGCTGAGCCTTATTCAGCCCAGCGGCACAATCACCCTCGGCAACTATCTCGGCGCGCTCAAGAACTGGGTTGCGATGCAGGAAGAGTTCAACTGTATCTTCGCGCTTGCCGACCTCCATACAATTACAGTACGTCAGGAGCCCGCTAAAATGCGCAAAAACATCCTCGACGCTTACGCTTCGATCATCGCATGCGGCATTGACGTTGAAAAAACTCTCTTCTTTATTCAGAGCCACGTTCACACACACGCCGAGCTCGCGTGGATCCTCAACTGTTACACACAGTTCGGCGAGCTCTCGAGAATGACTCAGTTCAAGGACAAGAGCGCTAAGCACGCCGACAACATAAACGCGGGACTTTTCACCTACCCTGCTCTTATGGCAGCGGATATCCTGCTTTATCAGGCTGACTGCGTTCCCGTAGGCGCCGACCAGATGCAGCACCTCGAGCTCACACGCGACATCGCAAACCGCTTCAACGGTCTTTACGGCAACGTGTTCAAGGTTCCCGAGGCGTTTATTCCCAAGGCAGGCGCGCGCGTAATGAGCCTCCAGGATCCTACAAGAAAGATGAGCAAGTCGGACGAAAACGTAAACGGCTGCGTTCATCTGCTCGACCCGCCCGAGGTCATTATGAAGAAATTCAAGCGTGCTGTCACCGACAGCGAGGCTTGCGTTCGCTACGGCGAGGGCAAGGACGGTATCAACAACCTTATGGATATCTACGGCGCCGTCACAGGACTTACCCACGAGCAGATCGAGAAGGACTTTGAGGGCAAGGGCTATGGCGACTTCAAGGTTGCTGTAGGCGAAGCCGTTATCGAGGAGCTCCGTCCAGTTAAGGAAAAATACGAAAAGCTCATCGCCGACAAGGCGTATCTCGAGGATTGTTACCGCAAGGCGGACGAAATCGCGCTCAGGATTTCTTCCCGCACTCTCGCGAAGGCAAAGAAGAAAATTGGTTTCATATTATAATATTAATAGTATATATACATATACAATGTCTAAACATTTCCGCCCGGGAATCTTCTCGGGCGTTTTTTTCTCAAATCCCGCATAAATACTGGATCGCAACCGATAGTTGCGTAATTGAAAACCGAAATATATAGACCTTTCCCGCGGTTGCGGGCTATAATCAGGGTACAGAATTGACGATGTCATTCTGAGCGAAGCGAAGAATCCTCTTCCGCTTTATGTCGCGCATTTTAAAGTTTTACGGAGGTAATATCATGAATATCGAGACTGCCAACAGATTACTTAAATACAGAAAATCCCGCGGTTACTCTCAGGAGGAGCTCGCCGAAAAAATCGAAGTAAGCCGTCAGGCTATTTTAAAATGGGAGCGCTCCGAGGCGTCGCCTGACACCGATAACCTTATTATGCTCGCCAAAATCTACGGAGTGACCCTTGATGAGCTTATTCAGGGCGAGAGCGATCCCGCGCAAACCCAAACCGAAACAGCCGATGACAACAGGTATGTCGACGAACCCGATCCCGACACCAACTATGTAAAGGAAGAAAAGGTTTCCTTTAAAAGGGGTATTCACGTCGACGACAAAAACGGACAGGTTGACATCAGCTTTAGGGAAGGAATCAACGTTAACTCAAGCGACGGCTCTCACGTACATGTCGGCAGGGACGGCGTGCACGTTTACGACGGCGAAAAGGTCCGTGCCTACACCGATGAGAACGGCAACGTTATGGTTGACGAGGAGCTTAAAGGAATGAGCAAACATTCCAAGCATATCGCCGACCGCGTACCCGTCTGGGCTATTTCACTCATTGCTATGCTTGTCTGGGGATTCTCGGGCGTCGCGTTCGGCTTTGCGCTGTCGTGGATATGTCTGCTCGCTATCCCCATCTACCACTCTCTTGTCGACGCGATTTACAAGAAGAACCCCCTCGCATTTCGCCTACCCCGTGCTTTGCGTCGCGGAATACATAGTCGCGGGCTTCTTCAATATCCTCGGCGGCTGGAGCTTCGGCTGGATAGTATTTCTCACCATTCCCTTATACTACGGCATCGTCTCACTTTTTCACCACAAGTAAGACAGCGTAAAGGAGGTTATTTTATGAAGAAGATTATAATACCCGTTATAATTCTCGCCCTCCTCTTCTCGGCATGCAGCTGCTACCCGTTCGAAGGACTCAATCAAAAGGAGGTTTGCGAAGACCTCGTAAAAGCCTTTGACCAAAATGATATTGACGCCGCAAAAAAGCTTTTCTCCGACAAGGTCAAAAAGGATGTCGATCTGGATAAACAGCTTAAAGAAGCTTTTAAGTACTACAACTCAAAAAGCGTCAGTACCAAATACAGGGAATCGACAGGAGGATCATCTGTCGATCCTGAAGGAGATGATAATTATTGGGAATGCTGCGATATGATTGTAAGGACAAAGGACACAACCTTCTTGTTTTCGTTTACTATGATTACATTTAACGACGATTCCGACAGGATGGGAATAAGCGAACTTTGCGTCTTCAAGAATTATAATGAAAAGAAAGGCAGCTTTGATGATTCCTTTGCTTTTGTCGGAGAGCATATTTATACAGATTGGGAAAGTGAAGAAAAAGATATTTGCATTTACACCCTTTCCGAACAATCATTTGATCCTTACAGCGATTTTGATGATTATAACGGTGAATATATTGCCGATAATACGTCACTTGAAGAAGATGACTTCTCTTTCATTGTAAAAGACGGAAAAATGGAAATCTGGATTGAAAAATTTAAAAGTTTTGAAGAAGACGAAATTCAAGAGTTAGTCCTCAGCGGAAGAATCGAAAACTACAGCGGCGATTCTTTTGATTTAGTCGTTGAGAAGGTCAATCCAAAGTACGAAAAGAACAGAAAAGTCGGTGACGTCATCACCTTCAAGCCTGACCAATAAACATCATATTATATAATCCTGTTTCTTCTAACGCCCGACCGTCACGGTCGGGCGTTTTTTTGCCTTAAAATCGCCCTTGTAACCTTTATTAAAATTTGTAATTTAAAAAAGTTTTTTTCGCGAAAAAACGGCTTATTTTCGAGGTTTTCCACGCTTTTCCGCGCTAAATATTTCAGAAAAATTATACATTAAAATAATACCGATTCCTTACTTCTTTTAGTAAAATCTACATCAAAACCGACCTTATTTTACAAAAAAGGGGCGATTTTCCTTTTTTGCTGTGTGAATATTTTTCTCCTAAAATCGCGGATTATGAATAAAAATGTTAATATGTACATATGTTGTTACAGAGTTGTAACCGTCAGTTACAGCTGCGTAATAGGCGTTTTCTTGCAAAATGACCATAAAATGACGCTTTATAATTCTGTACAAGAATTAAACTTTTCCACAATCAGCAAATTACCTCGATTTTTATGTGAATTCTGCACATAAAAATAATATTTGTTGAATTGACTTTTCTTGCAATACCACCTATAATGCAATCGTAACGAAACCGCAGACGTGATTTACCTGCAAGTTTTGTTGCAAATCTAAAATGCCGCGTCCATCGCCTAAGCGCCTACACGCGTATACATTATAATATGGGCGGCATTTACGAAACTAAGGAGAAAAATATGGGCATAACAGAAAATCAGCGCTCCGTCATAAAGGCTGTTTCGGTGCTTGGCGCCGCACTCCTTCTCTGGACCTCTGCTTTTTCCGTATCTGCACAGACAGTTTCTGACGAAAGTTCGAATTTTACGGAAACGCAAGTCAGCGAAGACGCAATCACTCTTCCTGGCGGAGACACAATTTCAGGTACACCTTCAAGCAACGTAGCAGTTGAAGAGGGCGTAACAGTCGACATAAAGGTCGGCACAAAGGAATACGAAAGCTATGAAGTACCCCAGAGCACTGTTAAAGAGGCGCTGAACCACGTTAACATCAAGCTCGGTAAGTACGACACAGTAAACAAGAGCCTTAACACAAAGGTAAAGGACAACACCAAGATTAAGGTTAACCGCGTATCCTACAAGAAAACTACAAAGACCGAAAAGGTTAAGTTCAAAACCGTAAAGAAGAAAACAAATTCTTTATATGTAGGTCAGTCCAAGGTTTACAAGAAGGGTAAGAACGGTACAAAGAAAGTTACTTACACCTCCAAGGTCGTTAACGGCAAGGTCAAGAAGACAGTCGTAAGCGGCACAAAGGTAACCAAAAAAGCTAAGAACAAGGTAGTTCTCGTAGGCACAAAGCGCAAGAATTACTGGATGATTGCCGACAACCCGACAACTTTCAATACAAAGTCCTCGGGCGGCGCGGGTACACTCGTTGACCACAACGGCAAGACAATCGCATATACAAAGGTTGTAAGCGGTTCTGCTACTGCTTACTATGCAGCTCCCGGAGCGCATACTTCCGTCGGTGACACAGTTCACGTAGGCGGCGTAGCGGTTGATCCTTCCATCATCCCCTACGGCTCACACCTTTACATCCAGACTCCCGACGGCAGCTTCGTTTACGGCTACGCTGTAGCGAACGACACAGGCGGATTCGCGGATGACGGTTCTGCTGTATGCGACCTGTACTACGACACTTATGACCAGTGCGTACAGTTCGGAAGAAGAGACCTTAACGTTTACGTTTTGGCGTAACACAAATCACACAACAAACAACAAACATTACGGCGTGCTTCGGCACGCCTTTTGTTTTTCCGTACTTGATTTTATCCGAGAGTTGTTATATAATACTTAGGTATACATTCGTGCCTCTCTGATCGAGGCGGAAAGGTTGATTATTTATGAAAAGATTTATCACGGCTATTCTGGCTTGTTTAATGATAGGCGCTGCCTTCACAGGCTGCAGCGACCCTCTCCAGAACACATCCTCTCAGCAGTCCGAAACAACCGCAGGCGACGCGACAGAGTCCCAGACTGAGACCGAGCCCGTCACAGAGGCTGAGAAAAACTACAAGAACGATATCAACGGTCTCGGCGAGTATCTCCACGACAAGGGTTTTGTAAACGACAAGGTCAAGAACGGCGACCACGAAATCCTCAAGGACGCTTCCTACATCGGAGCAAACGCAAGTCTTTTCTACGCGGGCGAACGCTATACCGTAGAGCTGTACAGCTACAAGAAGGCGGTTTCCAACGAATACACAAAATCCGCCAAGGAAAGCAACACTATCACCATGTACGGAAAAACCATAAAGAACGTGTTTATTACCGACAGCGGACTCTACCTTATGATTTACAACGACCCCGCGGCTTCCGACACAAACTCAGACAACTACAAGAAGATGCAGGAGTGCGTTAAAGCGTTCAAGAGCTTTGAGTCCGAGGTAAAGGAGAGCTCCGAGAAAGCCACGGAGGAAGCAACCGAGGAAGAAACCGAGAAGGCAACCGAAAAGGCTGACAAAAACGACTGATGATTTTTATAAAGCTGCCGCATTACGCGACAGCTTTTTCTTTTATAATTCCTTTTCTAAAACATAATATATATGTAATATGTTAAAATATGTACACTAATTAAACTGGGGGATTGTGTATGTCTAAGGTTATACGAATCTATGTAGAAAAGCGCGACGGGATGAATGTTGTCGCAGAGCAAACCAAGTGGGATCTGCGCCATAATCTCGGAATCCGCGAGATTGAGCAGCTTCGCTTTGTCAACAGATATGACATCGAGGGGCTCAGCCGCGAGGATTTTGACCGCGCGAAAAATATTATCCTCTCCGAACCCAACCAGGATATTATCTACGAGGAAACGCTGCCCGTAGACGACGGCTGGAAGGTTTTCGCGATGGAGTATCTCCCCGGTCAGTACGACCAGAGAGCCGACTCCGCCGAGCAGTGCGTTCAGCTGCTTACTCAGGGAGAGAGATGTAAAATTCTCACCGCGAGAGTTGTTGCCGTAAAGGGCGACATCACCGACGAACAGCTGGAGAAAATTGAAAACTATCTTATCAACCCCGTTGAGAGCCGTCTTGCCTCTCTCGAAAAGCCCGAGTCGCTCGACATTCCGATCGAACAGCCCGACAGCGTAGCGGTTATCGACGGCTTTACAAAATGGAACGACGAGGAAATGGCTGAGTTTTTCGGCTCGATGGGCTTTGCCATGACGCTCTCCGACCTCAAATTCACACGTGATTATTTCCGCGATACCGAGCACCGCGACCCCACCGTTACGGAGCTTCGCGTAATCGACACATATTGGTCCGACCACTGTCGCCACACCACCTTCCTCACAAAACTTGAAAAGGTAGAGATCGAGAAATCCGCTCTCTCCTCCGTTATCGAGGATGCTCTCGCGGCTTACTACGAGACCCGCGAGGAGGTTTACGGCAAGGACAGCACCCGCAACGTAAGCCTTATGGATATGGCTCTTATCGGAATGAAGGCTCTTAAAAAGCGCGGGCTTATACCCGACCTTGACGAGAGCGAGGAAATCAACGCCTGCTCCATCGAGGTTCCCGTCACCATCGACGGCAAAACCGAAAAATGGCTCGTTCAGTTCAAGAACGAAACCCATAACCA
>JAHLBL010000061.1 GCA_020625635.1 bacterium | reverse complement strand
GCGTCGCTAAGTCTCAGCGCGGCGTCGGTAAGCTGTTCTCCTGTCCCCGAACTGTAAAGACGAAGATTAAGAGAAGCGCTGTATACCTCTCCGTGAAGTCCGTTCGGAGCAAATCCGGAAATGAACCGCGTGCGCGGCTCGACCTCAGTAAGACTGACGACCGCGCAAAGCCCGCTAAGCGGCTTCTGCTTTTCCGAGGCGTTATAAGCCCTGACGAACCTGATATCGTCGACGCTGCCCGTATCCTTTATATTTCTTATAAGATTATCAACCGTACTGTTAATCACTGTCATAATCGTCCTCCGCACTGTCCGTGCAGGCGGTTAATACCGCCCACACGTACATTGTTCTGCCTTTCACGCGATAGCCCTCGCGCGAAAGGATCATATAGTTCCTGCCTTTGCAGGTGAGAATCTGCCGCGGCTCCGCCGAAAAATCGGCTGGAGCCAGAAGCAGATAATGTCTGTTGTCAAGTAATCCCTGCGGCAGACGTTTCGGCATAAAATATGTCTTGTTTTTATGATGAAGCGGTCGGAGCAAAGCTTTTACGGTAATAGTTTCCCCGTTAATTTCAAAACTAACGGGTTCTCCGTATTCGGAGAAGATTTTTTTAAAGTCAGTCACCCTACATCCTCCTGAACACAAACGGACTTTCACCCGTAATATCGGACAGGGAGTTAAGCTCGCTCTTCCACATCTGTTCGGCGAGACTGAGCTTATCGCTGTTGAAGGTGACGCTCATATCGCCCGCTCTGAAGCTTCTTTCGTTATCGATTGTGTAACCGGTCCAGCGGTAATAGGCGTAAACACCCGCGCTGCTGTCTATGCGGCGTTCCTCGCTTTCGGTGAGTGTATCCTTCTTTACGAGTGAACGCACATAATCCATAGATTCCCTGAGCACGGGAGCCCACTTTGCGGAATCGGTGTCATCAAGACCTGAAAGAAGCTTAAAGCGGTTGAGTGTATTCGCAAAGCTCACAGTCTCACCGCTTTAGTAAGACAGCGCCTTGGAAGCGTCTGTAAAGATTTTCGCGAAGCCCGCGGTCACGCTGATCGCGGCACGCTCGAGCTGACGGTCAATGAGCTTGTCGTAATCGGTTGTGATGCCGCCCGCCTGAACCATCTCAAGCGCGCAGTTCTTGTCAAGACCGATTACCGTACCGCTCGTGATCGACGGAGCGTGGAAGAGGTTCGCGCCGAGAGGCGTTACCATCTTGCCGGTTGCCTGGAAGTTAAGTCCCGCGAAGGAATCTCTCATCTCGGTGATGGAGAGGATCTTCTGCATAGCGTCCGTGGGAGCGAGAATCGCGTTGAGCTCATAGGGACTGAGCTGAGCCCAGAAGTTGACAAGGTCGCCGTAGGCGATCTGTCCCGAAGTATCTGTAGAAACGGTTGAGCAGGCGTTGCTGTTGCCGTCTCCGTTGATAAGAACGTCAACCGCGTCCTTGAGCTGAGCGCGTCTGATATACGCGCCGATCTGATTGAGCGTTACAGTAAAGAGATCGAGTCTCTGGAAGCGAAGCGCCTCGTATGAGGATACGAGCATTCTGCCGCGCTTGTGAAGCTTAACGAGGTTCTCCTGAGTTCTGACGACTGTCTGGGGGATGATCGCGCCCTCAGCTACGATCTTAAGCTCCTTTTCCTCCTCTGTAGGTGTAGATACGATCGAACGGTAGTCCATACCCTCGATATCGGTAACGGTCGCTACGATATCGGGGATGATGTCCGCCTGCTCCATACCCTGCTTAACCGCTCTGCTGATGTACTCGGGGAAGAGCGCCGCGGAGTTGCTCGTCTGGAAAAACTTTTCCACACAGTCGCTTCCCGCGCCCGAAACTCTGATGTCGAAGCGCTTGAGCTGTCTGCCGAAAGCGTCGAGTCCCTCGAGCGAGGTTCCCTCGTAATTAGCGGAAGGATCGAGCGATTCAAGCACGTCGGTAAGGCTTTTGCCCTTTGTACCGTACATACCCTTTTCAATTGTAAGATTTTCAAAAATTGCCATTGTTTTTCCTCCTTAAAGAATAAGTCCTATGCGTGTTGAAGATACATACACAACAAGGCGTTTCTGTCCAGCGTCGATGCAGATAGCGCCCGAGGCGGATCCCGCCACGATTCCCTTCATACCGACTGTGGCGGTTCCCGTAAAGGGAAGCTCAACATAGCCCGAAAGCTGTACAGCCGCGTAGCCGTCGCGCACACCGACGCATACGCCGATAAAATTATCGTTCTCAGCGCAGGGCGCGACCTTGAAGTTGCCGTTCATCTTTACAAGATTGCCTTCCTCAACAGCGGAAGTCGCCTCAAAAGTAACGACATTTTCATTGAAACCTTTAAAATCTACGTTCATAATTTACCTCCGTTAAATTTTGAATTCTGTGTTTGTATTAGAGCCTGTGGTTGTCTGTTCGCGGTAGAGCTGAGGGACGACCTCGTATTTGCTCTGCGCGCGTTTCTTATAAGCGTCGCGGAATTCCTTAAGCTCCTCGAGAGAAAGCGATTTGACCGCCTTCTCCATTGACGCGCGGGAAATCTCGGGCTGAACGATACCGCTGTAGCGCAGCACGTCGCTGACGAGAACTCCGCGGTAGTAAGCGCCGTCGGCAGCCTGCTTTCTGAGGCTCTCGATATATTCCGCAAGCTTTTTGCTGTCTGATTTATTAAGCGTGACAGCCTCGCTGTTTTCAATTGACTTCAGGATATCTGTCATTTTACTTTCCTTTCCGTTAAAAGTCTTGATTACCCCCGCCTCTTTCTGAGCGGGAACCGCGACAAAGCTGAACTCATACGCGTCGAACGGATCGCACAGTTCGCCGTAGCAGAGCTTTCCGCCGTAGGTCTCGCCCTTAACGTGGCTGCAGTGGGAGAGCTCCTCGCCGCAGATGCTGCACAGCGTTTTTTCCACCGCGCAGCCTACGCTGACCTCGCGAACGATTCCGCTGTCGAGCGCGAGAATAAGGTCGCTGTTGCGCTCGCAGACAGGCATATAGGCTCTCGCGACAAGTCTGAAATAATCGTCGCCGAGCGCGTTCTTCCTGCCCTCAACTGACTCAACTGACGTGCTGATGATTCTCGCGGTCTGCTTCTCGGCGGTCGGATTGTGGTCAAAAATCCCCGTCTTTCCGATGAAAAGAGTGCTGAGCTTTTCGAGCGACTCTACCGTAAATCTCTCATAGTCGCGGTCAATGTCGTTGTCGCAGAGCACAACCGAGAAAATATAGACCTCTTCCCTCTTCAGCTCACGTCTGGAGTAGGTGTTAATGAGCTTCATCTCGTCGTCGGTTATGTCGGCATTTTTAATTACATGTCCATACATCAATCTTCCTCACCTATTCCTATTTCTTTTTCAATCTGAGCCGCGTGCGCGTTATTGAGACGCGCCTGAGACAGCTCAACCTCATCCTGTAAGTTGATTAAATCCCACTTGATTCTAACGCCGTCTCCGTAACCGTTGAGACGCAGGAACGTGGAACAGATACGCTCGATCACGGGATTGACGAGCGTGCGGTAATACTCAAGCTCGCTCGTGAGAATATCAGCCTGCTGAGTGCTCATACGCTCCGACGTTGACCAGCTTATTCCAAGCACAAACGGCGGAATGGCAAGCTTGGCGATGATCTGCTCGAGCAGCGTTCTCGCAGGAACCTCGCAGTCAAGGATCTGGTTGTCGGCTCCGATAACCTTTACGCTGACGTCGCCGACCGACACAAAATCACAGACCTCGCTGCTTCTCATCGCTCTGCTCCACTCGTCGGCAATCTGCTGAGCCTGCTTCTTTGTTACCGACGCCGAGCCCGAATCGGGACGGTAGGTAACCGCGAAGCGTACATTTCCGACACGCTCCCAGTTGTTGCCGAGAGAGTTGAAAATCTTGAGAAGGATCCCGCTGACATAAGGAAGTCCGCGGAGTATAGACGTACCCCTTACCGTACCCGACTGCGGATTGAGTAGGGTCGACATGATCAGACTCTGGCACGGAGCCGCGGTCAGATCAGCGTCATTTTTGCAGACGGTCAGGTTAAGAGGACTGTCACCCGCGACGATCCTTACGTCCTTAAGATTCGCGTTGTAGAGCGCAGCCACCGTCGACTTGTCGCTTGTCAGCACTATTTCGCCGACAGCCTGCCCGTAAGTCAGCATATCGTTGAGGTAGGCGGTGATGAACGGATAAATTCCGTAGTTTCCGCCAGCGCAACGCACGCTTTCGAGAAAGCGGCACAGCGGAGCTCTGCCGTTTCTGTCGGCGGCTATGACCTCAAAGTTGCCTATAAGTCGGACGGTTTTGTCGAGAGCCGCGTCGATTATCGGAACTGCTTCTCTGAGACTGGTGTAAAGCTCGAGCTCAACATCGGTCAGAGGCGAGTATCCGTTAATCAGAGAGAAAGGATGGGTTTTTGAAGTGGACGGAGCGGGATAAACCGCCGCGTCCGTGTCCTGAGAATTTTTATTTCTTTTAAAGAAATTCAAAACTTTCCTCCTGTTATCTTCGGGCAGCCGCCACACTGAGGGTGTCGCTGTCCTCGTAAATCGTCGCGACGAAATAACGAATGTCATCCATCGCATGGTCGTTCTCCTTTACGGGAGTGTCGTTTTTGTTTTCGCTCCAGCGGTAAAGAGAAAACTCGCGTATGCTGTCCGTACAGCAGTCGCAGATTCTGATTTTCCCTTCCTTAAGAGCGGAGCTCGTGCGCCTTATTCCGTTGAGCACATCGTTATGGGCGGGGATCACGTTGTATTCGCCGTGACGCCGTATCGTTTCGATGAACGACGCCGCGGACGGATCAACCGCAATACACTTAACCGCCCTTCCGCCGATAAGCTTAGAAAGAGCTTCATAATGCTCCTCGTCGGTTTTCTGGTAGCCCTCGCGGCGCGAATCGAAGTAGCTTTCGCCGATGCGGTACCAGACGCCGTCCAGCCTCCCCCAAAGTCCGAAGGACGCGGGATTCACTGTGCCGTAGTCAACGGAAACCGCGTAGCTGTCGAATCCGCCGTCGGGAGGCTTCACAAACATTTCCTCCGTCATAAACGGATAGACCGCTCCCGACACCGCCACCCATTTTCCGAGTACGAACCGCTCATAGAATGAACCGCTGTAAAGCCTTTCGTAGCGCTCTATCATCTCCTGTGACAATGATGGATTATCCCTCATCGTGAAGTGAAGATACAGCGCGTTTCGGCTTTTAGCGCGTTTGATCCACTCGCGGTAGAACCAGTGAGCGGGGTTCTCGGGATTGCAGTTAAACCAGAATTTACTGCCCTCTACCGAGCAGCGTGCCAAAGCCTGCTCCACAAACGAGCGCGGCATAAGCGCAACCTCGTCGAACAGCACGCCCGAGAGCGTCATACCCTGTATCAGCGAAGCGCTGCCCTCGTCCTTTCCGCCGAAAACGTAAAACAGATTTTCCATGCCCCGATAGGAAATAATCAGCTTGTTTTCGCCGAGCTTTTCACGAACCTCATACCCCATCTGCCGGAGAATCGGAACGATCGGAACGATAATGTTGCGTCTCGCGCTCTTTACGGTTTTGCCGCAGATAGCGAACGCGTGACCGCTGAAGCGGTAAAAGCTCCATGCGATAAACGAAATAGACATTGAAAACGTCTTACCCGAACGTACGGCGCCGTCGCAGATCAACGCGTCGCAGTCCGAATACGCCCACCAGGTAAGCGCGCGGAGTTGTTTTTTTGAGAACGGCTTAATCTTCATCTCCGTCGCGGCTCAGTCCGCGTGCGCTTTCGAGCAGCGCCTCATAAAACGGCACGGAATGCTCCTGCCTTCCGCCCGCCTCAAGCAGTCTTTCAATCGCCTTGAAGCGGTCGAAAAACTTGATCTCGGTGACGTTGTCCCTTCTGCGGATTTCCGACACCGCAAAGAGGTCGAGCTTCTTTAAGTCGCTGTCGCTCAATCCGTCCTTGAAAATAAGGCTCACGGCGTCCGAGATATCGGGCGCGGCGAGGTGGCGTAGCGCCGCCTTCGCGAGGTACTCGTCCGTCTGCGCGCGAGCTTCGGAGAGCTTTTTTATCTCGTCGATAATTTCCTGACGGCACAACAGAACACGACCGTTTTCTATTCCCGCCAGTCTTTGCGCGGAGGAAATGCTTCCCGTCTGGATAAGCGCGGCGCAGAACTCCTTTTCCTTCTTGGTTAACCTTGCCATCTTTCCCTCCTTTCATCAGCTCTCATATACCCTGCAAAAAACAAAAAAATTGCGTAGTTTTACGCAATTTTTTGAAAAAAAGTTTTAAATTTTTTAAAAAAGCGGTTTATAATTCTGATACAGAATAATAATACCGTCAAAAAAAGGGCGGCTCATGATTGAGCCGCCTGAATTATTAACTTATTATTTTACCGTAACCTTTACCTGTCTGTAAATACCGTTGAGGGCGTAAGCGTAAACGTAACAGCTGCCCTTTTTCTTCGCGGTGATTTTACCCGATGAGCTGACCGTCGCGATCTTATTGTCAGAGCTCTCGTATTTGATCTTGCGGTGATTCTCGACCTTAAGCTTTTTGTTCGCCTTTACAGCTTTAGCCTTCAGCGCAATCGACTTGCCCTTCTTGAGGGAGACCTTGTTCTTCTTGATCTTTGAGTTGATTGTAAGGCTCTTGGGATTGGTGTACTTTCCGCCTGCCGTAGCGACGTGGATCGTCTTTGAGGTAGAAATAACCTTATCCTTCTTGCTGACAGCTACAACGAGGAACTTGTAATATGTGTTCTTCTTAATTTTCTCTTTAAGAATTTTCTTAAAGGTCTGAGAAGTTTTCTTTGTCGTAGCTATAAGAATGTAGGGATTGAACGCGCCATTTGTCTTACCGCAGCGGTTGCCGTAAACAAAGTACTGATAAGCGTTCTTTACCTTTGACCACTTAACGGTAATTGCGTTGTTCTTAACCTTTGAGGCGTTCGCGCGTACAGTTCCGAAGGTTGAGCCCTTGGGGTCGTTGTCGTTCTTGATTTTATCTGTAATGAACTTGTCAACAGCGCTCGCGTCGCTGCCCTCGCTTACGTCCTTTGAGGGCTCAACGTCATCGACAGGATCGTCCACAGGGGGAACAACAACGGGAGGAATATAGTCGTTTTCAAGAGTAACCGTAAGAACGTCGGAATAGCGCGAGTTGAACTCGGCAATCACTTCATCGTTATTATTCATCCTGATCTGACAGAAATAACGGGCTCTGAACTCGATCTCGGTTCCCTTGTAGAGGGGCTTGCCCTCGCCGTCGAGCGCTAAAATATCGGAGTAGAGCGTTCCGCCCTTAACATCCCAATCACACTGAAGTTCTTTCCACTCGTCGTTACCTTTGACGCGAGCCTCGGTCGATATGGATATATAACCGCCGCGCGCGGTGATTTCGGTAAGGTCGGCGTTGAGCTTGTCGGGAACAGTGAGAGTGTAGCCGACTATCGGATACTCGTTGAACTCCTCGCCTGTCTCAAAGAGGTCTGAGATTTCAGGAGCGTCGAGAGTTTCGGCGGTCGGCGGAGTCCACTTGGGAGCATCCTTGCCGTAAGCAGCCGTGTCGGACCAGTCGGAAAACAGATAGCGATCCTTTTCGGAACCTCTTAACACTACATAATAACGCATACGAGCGTAAAGCGTGTGCTTATTATAATCGATTTCAATATGAGATTCACCCGGCTCATCCTGAACGATGGTGTACTGACCTTCCTTGAGGACGTCCTTCATACCCGGGCGATGAGCGTTGTTGGCGGGATTTTCTTCATCAACGTAATCCGTACCGTTCCATCTTTCCTCCTCGGGATCAGCAGGGTTGCCCGCGTAACGGGTGATCCAGCATTCGTTGGTGGACTGAGGATAAAGCCATAAATCCACAATATCCCACTCGCAAAGACGGCTGCGTCCGAATTCATCATTGCCGATTCCGAAGTAATGCGTTGCGTCGTTTTCGTCCCAGTATTCGGTATGATGCCAGTCGTTCTTGTCGTCGATAGCCCAGTCGATCTGAGTGCTGATCCACATATCCTCTACGCCTAACTGCCTGAAAATCTGTTCCTTTTTATCGGGATCCTCGCAGTCCTGCATAAATTTGATCATATCGGATTCCATACTGAAGTTGAACTGAGCGTCAGTTGAATGATTGTCATACACCTTGCTGAGCGCAACGGTTTTCGCGGGAATAAGCTCAAACGGCAGTTTAAAATCGCTGCCCGCCGCGTTAACGGGCAGACAAAGGCAGGAAACTAAAACAGCCGCAGTTAAAAGCATTGAAAATAGTTTTTTCAAAATAAGCCCTCCTTTTAGTTTATACTATTTAAAATATAGTACCATAAAACAAAAAATAATGCAAGATTTTTATTAAAAATTAACAAAAGAAGCTGCCGCAAAACGCGACAGCTTCGGTGTGGTTGATTTATTCCTTGTTCACTTCTTCAAAGACGAACTCTCCGTCCTTAAAGTCACAGGTGATTCTTGTATTCTTCTTCACGCTGCCCTCGAGAATTTTCTCGGAAAGAGCGTCCTCGATTTTGGTCGTGATCGCTCTCTTCAGCGGACGCGCGCCGTAGTTCTCGTCAAAGCCCTCATCGGCGATCTCGCTGATCGCGCCTTCGGTGAAGGTAATATCGATCTCCAGCGTTCTGAGCCTTTCCTCGAGTCCCTTAAGGAGCTTTTC
>JAHLBL010000060.1 GCA_020625635.1 bacterium | reverse complement strand
TATCCGTGGTACGCGTTTCGGGGTATATGGTACGCCTCTACGGGACGCAACAACGGATTGCTGCTGATACTGTGCTACTTCCTCGTGTATATTATAGTTTCGCGGGTATATCAGTTCAGAGACTACGTTTTCGCCGCTGCCGCGGCTTGCTCGGTAATCGTCAGCACTCTGGCGGTCCTGCATTATTTTTATATAGATCCGCTCGGTATGTATAACGGCTACAACAGCTACAGTATCGAGAACTTTATGTCCACGATCGGCAACAAAAACATCGTTTCGTGCTACTGCTGTCTTATGATCCCGCTTTTCGCGGTGCTGTATATCAACTGCGAAAAACTTTGGCTCAGGGTGCTTTACGCCTGCTCCTGCGCGGCAGTATTTGCGGCTCTGATGTGCTCCGACAGCGACAGCGGACTGCTCGGGCTTGTGCCCGTTATAGCGGTGCTTCTGCTGTTTTACTCGCGTAAGCCTGCTGCGCTTCGCTCGCTTTTCGCTCTGACGGCGTATATGCTCGCGGGCGCGAAGGCTGTGTGGATCATTTCCTTTGCCGCGCAAAAGCGCAAGGGGCTCGGAGCTATGCAGAGCTCGGTGGTTTACGGCTCGACGGGCTGGATCCTGCTCGCGGTGGTTGCCGCTGCCGCGGTCGCGCTTGCGCTCATTATCGGCAGGAATCCCGACCTCACATTCCCGCGTTTCGTTTCCACCGTTCTGGTCGGAGTTTACGCGGCGGCGCTGCTCACGCTTATCGGACTATTTATTAACTACACGTTCATCGACACGACCTCACAGCTGAACGGAACGATGAAGCTGTTCCGATTCGACGATAGATGGGGCACTCACCGCGGCTTTATGTGGATTCGCTCGTGGGATATTTTTAAGGGCTTTGGGTTGAAGGACAAGCTATTCGGCTGCGGTCCCGACACATTCTATTCGGTATTTGCGCCGTACTTCGGCGAGCTGGAGGCGCGCTTCGGCGACGAAACAACCAACTGCGCCCACAATGAGTTTCTCAACTATCTGATAACTACGGGTGTATTCGGGCTGACGGCGTATCTCGTGACCTTTATTTCAGCCGTTGCCGCTGCTTTTAAGGCTGCGCGCAGGAACTTCCTCGCGCTCGCGTTCTGCGCTCCTGTTCTCTGCTACCTTATCCAGAGCACGGTCAATATCGCTACGCCGATAGTTACGCCGCTTCTGTTCATTTTCCTTGCGCTGACAGTTAACATAACGCGGATCGTCAATAAAGAAAAGCAGGGGGAATAGCGCGCTTATATTCCCGCGGTAAAAAAGGATTTGGTGATAAAATGATAAGAAAGATTATTTGCACAGCGCTTGCCGCGCTTCTGATTGTCTGCTCCTGCGCTGTTTCCGTCAGCGCCAAGGACGGAGATTTCTACGCGAGCAGGACGAAGGTAACGATGAAAAAGAAAACGTCAACAACCGTTACCATCACCTCGAAAAAGAGCAAGAATATTACTGCCTACGTCAGCGATGTTTATGTATGCGATATCAAGTTCTATAAATGGAAGGGCGACAGAATAAAGCTCAAGCTCACAGCCAAAGGCGCGGGTAAAGCAAAGGTTATCGTTAAGAACAAAACCACAAAGCAGAAAATCAATATTTCCGTAAAGGTCAAGTAAATATGTTGTAAAAAGCCCTCCGCAGTGCGGAGGGTGTTTTTCATAAAGAAACAGAGCAGGTTTTTCCTGCTCTGTCAAAAATCAGTATTTACGCCTTGTCGCGTTCAAAGACGATTACGAGCGAGGCGCTCACGCCTTCGGTTCTTAGGACTGTCCAGCCCTGAGCCGCGTAAGCGTTCATAACCTCGGCAGCTTTTTTTGCCATAGACATTCCGTTGACAACTTCTACAGCGTATTCCTTCATAGCTTAACCGAAATATCTCTTTAATAGCCCCGCGAAGCCAGCACCGTGTCTCGCCTCGTCCTTTGCCATTTCGTGGACTGTGTCGTGGATAGCGTCAAGGTTCTGCGCCTTTGCTCTCTTTGCAAGGTCAAACTTACCCGCGCATGCGCCTGCTTCCGCCTCAGCTCTCATTCTGAGGTTCTTCTCGGTTGAGTCGGTGAGGACTTCGCCGAGCAGCTCCGCGAATTTAGCGGCGTGAACAGCCTCCTCAAAGGCATACTTCTCAAAAGCTGCGGCGATCTCGGGATAACCCTCTCTGTCGGCAACTCTCGCCATAGCAAGATACATACCGACCTCGCTGCACTCGCCGTTGAAGTTGTCTCTCAGATCCTTGATGATCTCCTCGTCGACGCCCTGAGCCTCGCCGAGAATGTGCATTGTAGCATAACCCGCGTCCTCTTTAAGCTCATTGAACTTAGAAGCGGGAGCCTTACAAATGGGGCACTGCTCGGGAGCGGCGTCGCCCTCGTAAATATATCCGCATACTGTGCAAACAAATTTTTTCATTTAAAAAAACCTCCTTAGATAATTTCAAATATTATATCATTTTTTGTTCATTTTGTAAATAGTTTTCGGAAGATTTAGCCGACAGAAAAAACGAAATGAAAAAAGCTGCCGCGTCTGCGACAGCCTTTGCGCTTTTAAGTATTGGATCAAACGTTGGGGAAGAACTTGTCGAGGAATGTGAGCTTGCCGATGATGGGGAGCTCTTTCTTCTCGCCCTTAACAGCGTTTACGATACCGATGATAGCGAGTACTGTAAAGAAGAGTGCGCCGAGACCAAGGATAACGGAAACTATTGTAGCTACGGGATGGGGAGTAGTGGGAAGCTGACCTGTTGTATAGTAGTTCAACGCGTCAGCGTATGAAATCTGTTCAACAGTCTTCTGAATGGGCTTGAAGATAAGACCTACTACGAAGTTAATGATAAATGTTGCGATGCTGTAAGCGACACAAAGAACACAGTTGATAGCGCCCTGCTTTGTGTGATACTGAGCTTCCTCGTCATTCTTAGCCGCGAAGAACGGAATAAGAACGAGGATGCCGAGATAAGCAAGTACCGACATTACCTTTGTGTTGCTGTTCTGGGGAGCGGGAGCCTGTGTCTGAGGCTGATATTCCTGCTGCTGCATGTTGTTATTTTCCATTTTTTGTACCTCTCATTTTCTTTTTTTCGTCTGAGCTCTCGCCCAATACAATAGAATTATACTCTGTTTATTTTGCTTTTTCAATAGATGGATAAATTTTTTATGAAAAGTAACAGAGATTTAATTATTTTAATTGTCATTTTTGAGCGGAATTGTGAATAATCTTTTGTAGCTGCGCTTAATTGCGCAAAAAAAGAAAAGAAAGGTGTTGCTTTTTGGCAAATATTTATTTAAGCCCATCATTACAGGAATGGAACCCATACGTCGACGGCGGTAACGAGGAGTATTATATGAACCTTATCGCGGACGCTATGGAGCCGTATCTCACGGCGAGCGGGATATCGTTTACGCGCAACAGTCCCGATATGAGTCTCAGGCAGGCTATCGCTCAGAGCAACGCGGGCAGCTACGATCTGCACCTTGCGATCCACTCCAACGCTTCGGGAGAGCAGAGCGCGGGCAGAAACAGAGGAGTTGAAGTCTATTATTATCCCACGAGCGCGCGCGGACAGGATTTCGCGGAGACGCTCGCTACTAACTTTTCCGACCTCTATCCGCTGCCCGACAAGGTAAAGACGATTCCCACGACCACCCTCGGGGAGCTTCGCCTGACACGAGCCCCCGCCGCTCTGATAGAAGTCGCCTACCACGATAATATCGACGACGCGCGCTGGATACGCGAAAACATAAACGCCATAGCCGAGAACCTCTCGAAGTCCGTCGCGGAAACGCTGGGTGTGGAATTCCAAAGACCGTAAGGCTGATTTTTCTTTTGTTCGTCGTTTACGTTATTGCTTAAAACCGAGCTTTGTGGTATAATGCGTGCAAAGGAGTGTTTTGTATGAATACCGAGATCATGAAAAAAATCGAGACCGCTATGCGCAATCTCGAAAAGAATAATATGAAGGCGTATTTTGTTGAGACAAAGGCTGATGTTGTGCCTCTGGTCCGCACGCTGATCAATGAGGGCGACACCGTCTCAAACGGCGGCTCACAGTCGCTCAAGGAAACAGGAGTTATGGATGAGCTTAAAAGCGGCAGATACAACTACCTTGACCGCTCGCGAGAGGGAATCACCCGCGAAGAGGTTGAGGAGGTTTACAGACAGGCTTACTGTGCCGACGCTTATTTCGCGTCCTCCAACGCCGTTACCGAGAGCGGATACCTCTACAACGTCGACGGAAACTCAAACCGTGTTTCCGCGATCCTCTACGGTCCCAAGAGCGTTATCCTAGTTTGCGGCTACAACAAGCTCGTAAAAGACCTCGACGAGGCTGTTAAGCGCGTTAAAACCTGCGCGGCTCCTCCGAATACCGTTCGTCTGTCCTGTGACACATACTGCGCTAAGACAGGCAAGTGCGTTTCTCTCGCAAAGGAGAACGCCGAAATCGCCGACGGCTGTCACAGCGAGGGACGTATCTGCTGTAACTATGTAATCAGCGGTCAGCAGCGCCACATAAACAGAATAAAGGTCATATTTGTCGGCGAGGAGCTAGGGTATTAACCGCGTAAAGCGAAACGGCGAAAGCGATAAGGTCGTAAGGGCGGGCGTCAGCCGACGCCCGCTCAGAATGAAGCGTCCTTCGGTTGAGCTCAGCAATCCTTCTTATCCTCGCAGCTGTTCTGACTGTTCTTGTTATCACAGCTGTTCTGTCCGTTCTTGTTTTCGCTCTGCTTAGTCTGCTTGTTCTGGCTCTGCTCAGACTTGTTTTTCTGATTCTTGCTCACTGTGCTCACCTCCCCGTGAGTTCTGTGAGTAGTATCGGCATTTTTCTTTTTTTTATTCGTAAAATATGGAAGTTTTTTTAGAGAGAATGAAATCACTGCTCGGCGATGAGTTCGACGAGTTTTTAAAATACTATAACAGCGACAGTTTTTTCCGCGGACTGCGCGTAAATACGCTCAAATGCACTGCGGATAAGCTCGGCTTTGAGCTGCGCCCGACTCCGTTCTGTAAGGACGGCTACTACCTCCCAGAAGAGCTTTCGCGCGTAGGAACACATCCGCTCCACCACGCGGGAGCGTTCTATGTCCAGGAGCCGTCGGCGACCTCCGCGGTCACGATGCTCGGAGTGAAGAAGGGCGATAAGGTGCTCGACCTCTGTGCCGCCCCTGGCGGAAAAAGCACACAGATTGCCGCCGCGCTCGACGGCGAGGGGCTTCTGTGGAGCAACGAGATCGTTAAAAGTCGAGCGTTAATTCTTTTATCGAATATTGAACGTATGGGCGTGCGCAACGCTGTAGTTTCAAGCTGTCATCCCGACGTCCTCTGTGAGAGGCTTCACGGGTATTTTGACCGCGTGCTTGTTGACGCGCCATGCAGCGGCGAGGGTATGTTCCGCAAGAACTCCGCCGCCGAGCTCGAATGGAGCCCCGAGCATGTCGCGAGCTGTGCCGCGCGCCAGCTCAATATTCTGAACTCAGCCAAGCTCGCTCTTAAGGAGGGCGGCGTACTCGTCTACTCGACCTGTACGTTTTCGCGCGAGGAGAACGAGGGCGTTATTACGGAGTTCCTGCGTGAGAATCCCGACTTTACGCTCGAGGACAGCGGCGTGAGCTTCGGCAGACCGACGCTTGAGTACGCGCGCAGGATCTTTCCGATGGACGGCGGCGAGGGACATTTTGCCGCGCGGCTCAGGAAGCTTTCAGCGACTGCTTCCGTCGGCGACGCGCCATTGAAGCCTCAGAAAATCAGCGGCGAAATATATAAATTCTACGACGAAACATTTGTTGACAGACCGTTCGGCGAAAATCTTGAAATCATCAGGGACAAGCTCTTTGCCGTGCCCGAAAGGCTTCCTTCCGCCGAGGGACTCGGTGTGCTCAGAAAGGGAGTGCTGCTCGGCGAGCTGAAGAAGAACCGCGTCGAGCCGTGCCACTGCGCGTTTGCCGCGGCTAAGCCCGCGGACTGCGCGAGAGCCGTCAGCTTCAGCTCCGACAGCGGCGAGATTATGAAATATCTGCACGGCGAGGAAATCGACGTTCCCGCCGAGCTTAAAGGCTACACAGCCGTCTGCGTCAACGACATTACGCTCGGCTTCGGCAAGGCGTCGGGCGGTAGACTGAAGAATAAATATCCGAAAGGACTCAGGAATCTGAAATGAAAAAATTATCCGATATCGGCACAATAAAAGAGCTTCTTTCGCGTTACGGCTTCAGCTTTTCAAAGGGACTGGGGCAGAACTTCCTCGTCAATCCGTCCGTGTGTCCGCGAATGGCGGAGTACTCGGGAGCGGGCGAGGGAGTAGGAGTAATCGAAATCGGTCCCGGAATCGGCGTGCTGACACAGGAGCTGTGCGAGCTTGCCGACAAGGTCGTCGCGGTCGAGATCGACAAGCGTCTGATTCCCGTGCTCGGAGAGACGCTCGCGGAATACGACAACGTAAGGATCGTCAACGAGGACGTGCTGAAGCTCGATTTAAACAAGCTGATAGCCGAGGAGTTCGCGGGAAAGAGGGTAGTGGTGTGCGCGAATCTGCCGTACTATATCACCTCGCCCGTAATTATGAAGCTGCTCGAGGACAAGCTCCCCGTTGAAGCCATAACGGTTATGGTACAGAAAGAGGCTGCTCAGCGCATCTGCGCCGAGGTCGGCACGCGTCAGAGCGGCGCCGTCACGGTTGCGGTGAATTTCTACAGCAAGCCCGAGCTGCTGTTTTCGGTGAGCGCGGGTTCGTTTATGCCGGCGCCTAAGGTGGACTCCGCCGTAATACGGCTTAACGTCTACTCCGAACCGCCTTACAGCCTTTCGGACGACAGTAAGTTTTTCAGAGTAGTGCGCGCGGCGTTCTCTCAGCGCAGAAAAACCGTGCTTAATTCAATTAGTTCGTCTTTAGGGCTTGAAAAAGCTGTGGTAAATGGTGTATTATTAGAAAGTGGAGTTAATCCACAGGCGCGTGCCGAGTCGCTGAGTATGGACGACTTCTGCGCGATAGCCGAAAGGATACCGATATGATTCGTAGGAATTTGCTGTTTAAGGCAGCATGTATATTGTTTCTTGTTTCGGCGGCGCTGTTGATAGCGGCAATGATTCTTCATGCCGTTTTCGTCAGCGATTCCGATATCGCCGCCGCTTTCGCCATAGCCGCCGCAGCCGCGGCTTCGGCTGGAATACTGACCGCGTGCCTGAGCAAGGAGAAAAAAGAGGAAGGGGTTGAGCTTGATGAAGAGTAAAAAAACAAAGTTTCAGAAGATAATGACAATAATGATTCCCGTTATTGTGCTGCTGCTTATTGCGGCTATTGTTATGACGTTTGCTCTCGCTGTGCTCAATGTCCGTCCGCATATGATCGCGCAGGCAAAAAATCTTACAATAATAATGGCTCTTGCGTCCGCGCTGCTGGCGATTGCCGCGATTGTTTTCGCTGTGATCAGCAAGAGCGGAGAGCCGTCCGAAGAAGATATTACCGAAGAGGTAGGGAAGATAATCGATTCGGTTAAATGAGGAGGTAAAACGTGAAGGTTAAGATTATTTCCGACAGCACATGCGATTTATCGCGCGAGCTGATTGAAAAGTACGACATTGATATTCTGCCGCTGTCCGTAAACCTCGGCGAGGAAACACGCAAGGACGGCATTGACGTTACGCCCGACGATATCTACGATTTTGTTGAGCGCACGGGAGTCCTCCCCAAAACCTCAGCTCCCAACATTTCCGACTTTATTGACCTGTTCACAAAGTGGCACGAGCAGGGTTACTCGATCGTTCACTTCAACATCAGCGCTGATTTTTCAAGCTCATATCACAACGCCTGTCTCGCGGCTGAGGAAGTCGGCGACGTTTATGTGGTTGATTCGCGCAACCTTTCCACAGGTCAGGGACACGTCGTTCTCCACGGCGCGGAGCTTGCCGCTCAGGGTAAGTCTGCCGCCGAGATAAAGGAGTCCTGCGAGGAGCTCGCGACAAGAGTAGAGGCGAGCTTCGTTGTCGACAGCATCGACTATCTCTATAAGGGCGGCCGCTGTTCGGCGCTCGCGGCTTTCGGGGCGAATCTGCTCAAGCTCAAGCCGTGTATTGAGGTTATCGACGGAAAGATGACTCCCTCAAAGAAGTTCCGCGGCAAAATCGACAAGGTCATAATGGACTACGTCGACAGTAAGCTGAAGGGCAGGGACGACATCATCCGACACAGAATTTTTATCACGCACACAAAATGCAGCGACGAGATTGTGGAGCGTGTCCGCGCGAGAATCCTTGAGCTCTGTCCCGAGTTTGACGAGATTATCGAGACCACGGCGGGCTGTACCGTAACCTCACACTGCGGTCCGTATACGCTGGGCGTGCTGTTTATCAGGAAGAAATAATACTGTTATTTATGGGGGAGGCTCGTTTTGTGCCTCCCCCTAAAAAACGCTGTGTCGATAGTGAAAAGTGATAAGTTTTAAGTGGTGAGATTTTCAATAAAAACGCAGAAAATCACTTTTCACTTTAAACTGTTCACTATTTAATATCATTTGTATATATCGGGCTGCTCTTTTGAGACAGTACTTTTTTGCGTAAAAATTCCCGCGGCTGTTACAGCTTTATAAAAAATATTTTTCCGAAAATTGCGTAAAACTACGCAATTTTTTTCTTTTTTGCAGG
>JAHLBL010000006.1 GCA_020625635.1 bacterium | reverse complement strand
CACACAGACGTTCAAACAGAACTTGGAAGCCCAACGTACAGAGAGTAAAGGCTATTGTTGACGGCTCTCCCAAGCACGTATATGCTTGCACAAGATGCTTACGTTCCGGTAAGGTTGAGCGTGCGATCTAAAATAAACCGCAATTCAGAGACTGTTGCATACGCGACAGTCTCTTTTTTTGCTTATAAAACGGTACAAAAAAACCGAGGCAGCCTTTAAAAAGACTGCCTCACAGTTTTATTATCAGTTAATTACTACTACGTCATAGCCGTTTGAGCTGTAGCCGTAGCCTGCCGCTGTGGTGCACGCAGCGTCCCACGGATCATAGATCTTGAAGTCCGAGAGGGATGTTCCGTCACCTGTGTAACCGTAGAAGGTTACGTAATGGGTATCTGTCGTGGACATACTGAGCAGACCTACGCAGGACTTGTCCTGGTCTATCTGCGACTTGATTGTGCTGAGCATATCCGACTCTGAATAGAAGTCATAGTATGTGCCGCCGTCCCATGTACATCCGTCGCACCAGACGCTGCCCGGGGTGATGTATGTACCTGTGACCTGATAATAAGCGTACGCGAAAGAATACGCGCTGCACATTATTGTTGACTCGGGATAAGCGTAGTCAACCTGACAACCGACCTGAGATACGATAGAACTCATATTGCTCTCGGTGATTGACTTAGCTCTGCGGTCCTTAGCCTTCTTTTCAGCGGACTGAGGAGTAACCTCAACCTTGCAGACCGACTTGATGCCGTTACATTCGGCAGTGATCTTCGCGGTGCCCTCTTTCTTGAGCTTGACTGTACCGTCAGCGCTTACGGAAGCAACCTTTTTGTTGTTGCTTCTGAACTTGACTGTATAGCCGTCCGCGTTTGTGGAAGCGTTAAGAGTAATTTTTCTGCCTTCGCTTCCTCTTACTTCTTTCTTATCCAGCTTGATTTCAAGCGAGCAGTCAGACATCGGGTTGATGCTGAGAGTCGATACAGACTGTGTGGGGTAATTCACGGAAGCGTGAACACCGAGTGTCGCAGAGCCGACTACGAGCGCAGCGGCGCAAGCTGAGATAATGATTTTCTTATTCATAAAAACTCCTTACTAAATCCTCTCTGCCAAGCGACCAAACTTCTAAATCAACAATATCGCTTTGCAGTTTGTTCCTTACATTCGACAAATCACAAACAACGGCGTCATTGTAACAAACATGTAACCCATTGTCAATAGGTTCGGAAAATTATGGAACGTTGACTATTTGTTTCTCAAAAGGAATATTGTTTTTGTGTACAATTGTTTCCAAATAAGAATAAAAAGGAGTTTTGTGAATTTTAACCACTGTGTTTTAGTGAATATTTTTTACAACTTTGCAGAAAATCCTGCAATTTCCACGAAAAAAACTTATTTTTTCCTGCAAGAAATCTGTTTTTGAAGCTGTTTTGGGGGCATTTTGTGCTTTTTTCATCAATAACCGTATGAAACCACCTGCCATTTTCCGCCCTTACTTTTCGCGAGATACCAGCTCCAGGAGTAATCGGAATCCGCGTTCCATACACCTTCAACCTTCTTTTCAGTGTGGAACAGGGAGTCAAACACAATACACTGCGTGAACTCGGGCTCATTATTTTCCCTCAGCTTATTGCAGTAGGCGAGTTCTTTTTCAGAGTATCCATCACCCTTATAGGTCAGCTTGTACAGCTCGCCTGCTCCGCCCTTAAGGGAGGAAAACTTTTCTTCCACCGCCTGAACGGCTTCATCAAAGTCATCGGCGGAATAAAGCTTAGACTCGCCGTAATCAACGTAAATCCCGCCGTTATGAATAACGGAAATCAAAGCCTTTGCGTCGCTGATTGGCTGTCCCCAAAGCTCTGACGATATCCACGGCTCGGACACAAGCCAGTAATCGCCGTCATAATCTGCAAGAAATCCGAGAGAATAATCGTTCCGATCCTTGAATCGCACTATAATTTCAAAATCATTGGTTAATGCGTTTTCGGGAAGCTTTTCGTCGGGAACAGGATTATTAATGATTCTGTTTATGTCCATAATGACATCCTTATCGATATAATCAGATAGATCGGACTCTTTTCCCGTCTCGAAATCCTCTAAGCCTATGCCTATTACTCCCATACTGTTATCGTACTCTTTAACAGGAGCGAATTTTGTTTTCGTACCTTTAATTGTAACGCGAATCTTCTGATTGCGGGATCTGTTGGCAACAATCAGAGATTTTGCGTCGTCCGACACTTTAACGCTGTCCGCTGTAGCGACTGCCATTCCGACGTCTCCGTCGGACGTACTTATAGTTCCGTAGCCGATAAGCCGAAGCATACCCTTATATGATTGAAATGCCTCAATATCGAAACGCGCTATCCCTGAGCCCGTAAACTGCCAGTGTACAAGCTCCTCATCACCATCGTCATTGATATCCGCAACGGCACAGTTATTCCCTATCAGCCCCGATGCATAAGTCAAATTCGGCAGAGCCTCAACAAAACGCCCGAATTCCCCGTCATCCATTTCCATTCCGACGTATTTGTTTAAAGCTTCGGCGTTCTCCAGATATAATTCGGGAATAGATTTATCATCGAATACAAAAGCTTGCGGCTCAGCGGCTGAGTCTTCAAGTGTAACGGACGACGACGTGTCGGCGGCGGTCGGACGAGACACGGGATTTGTAAGACAGCATACAGCAGTTACAATGAGCAACCCAACCGCGGCAGCCGCGATAATAACCGTCGGCTTTCTGAACTTGGCGAGAAAACGTATACGACGCTTCACATCGGACTTGCCGCTTCCTAACGATGTTGTACCGAGGACGAAACGTCCCCTGCGCGCCGAGGCGGTTTTGAGCAGGAGCATAGCGTAAGCCTGCCTGTCGTTATCGTATTTTAATGTGCGCTCGTCGCAGTAAAGCTCAATATCTTGCTTAAAAATAAAGAAACAGAACCAAATTATCGGATTGAACCAGTTAAGACAGAGTATGACCGCAGCGAGCGACGTCCAGACGATATCAAGGTGTTTAAAATGGCAGAGCTCGTGAATCAGCGTCGCCCTGAGTTCCTTTTCGTCCATACCGTCGGGGATAAAGATCGTCGAACCGATAATCATAGGCGTTGTATTCCCGCGGCACAGCTTGACCCTGCGCCTGATTTTAAGAAGTGATTTGCACTCCCCGAGCACAGCAAGCTCACCTTCACCGCAAGCGGTTCTTCGCTTACGCAGCCTGATAATATACACAGCCATGACGGCTGTAAAGTACAGGAGCATAAAACCCGCTCCGCCGAGCCAGACACAGACGACGATCTCGTCAACAGGCACGACAGTTATCGTTGAAACTTCGGCAGTGTCGGCGGGTTCTTCTTCCTCCGCTGCTGTTTTGAAAGCTTTCTCGGGCTTATTTGCCTGCGTAATACGACGCGGAGTGCGTGCAGAAGAAACTTCTTCGTCCGCGGAATCAGCGCTGACATAAGCGTACGCCGCGTTCCGCGAAACAATCGGCTCATCAACCTTTATCACGTTGAATACCGATACGGGACTGGACGGCAAAACGGGAGCAATAAGTCTTATCAGCAGAATCGTCCATATAAGAAAATGCCATTTTGCTCTCAGCCTGTTTCGGAAAATCAGCTTAAACAGCAGAATAAACGCCACGGTAACGGTAATCCAAACGGTCGATTCTATAAGATAAGCGAAAAGCGGGTAGAACGGCGAAGTACGCGATGCCCCGGAAAGCAGTAAATCAGTAAACTCGTTGATTCCCATAGCTTACTCCTTCCCCATCTTCTCAACGAGAGCAAGCAGCTCCTCGGTCTCCCTTTCACTGAGGTTGGAATCAGCCGCCAAATTGGTGACGAGCATACTCACAGAGCCGTCATACACGCGATTGATAAAGCTCTTGGTTTCCTTCAACCGACATTCCTGCTGTGTGAGCAAAGGGTAATAGCGGAAGGTCGCCGCCTCATCGTTGATCGCAACAGCGTTTTTAGATACGAGCCTGCGCACCAACGTCTTGATCGTAGAATCGCTCCAACCTGTCGATGACAGAGCCTTTCGGATTTCCGTGATCGTGACCATCGGGTTGTCCCAAAGATATTCCATTACTGTCCACTCGGAGTCGGATATGTTGATTTCCTTTGTCATAATCACATCTTCTTTCATTATGTAGTTTACACGTGTAATCTTTAGCTATAGTTTACAACGGTAACCTGAGTTTGTCAATAGTTTTTATTTTTATTTTTTGATTTACAACACAGTTTATTTGTTGTATTATTTAATTGTATAATTGTTTCGGAAAGGAAGCGACAATATGAACAGAAGAATACTGACCGCGTTGATTCTCAATATCCTCGTGGTAATCGCGACAACGGCAATAACCGTATCATACTATTTTCACAGCAACAATCCGTTGGTTGAGACAGGGCTTGACTCGTACAAGTTCTTTACCACCGACTCGAATATACTCGCGGCGATCTCCGCGCTGGTTATGATTCCGTACGAAATCGGGATCCTGCGCGGCAAGCGTGATAAGCTGCCGCACGCGGCTGTCGTGTTCAAATTCGTGGGAATGGTGGCGGTTATGCTGACATTCCTGACGGTCATCTTCCTGCTACTGCCTGTTTACGACGCGGGCTTTCTGCTGCTCGGCACAGCGTTTCATATGCACCTTGCGGGACCGCTCGCGGCATTGTTTACCTTTGTATTCCTTGAGACCGATTCGGAGATCACTCTGCCCGAGTCGCTGCTCGCGCTTCTGCCTACGGTAATTTACGGAAGCGTCTACACGACCGAGGTCCTCATAATCGGCGCGGAAAACGGCGGATGGGTCGACTTTTACACCCTGAACCGCGGCGGATACTGGTACGTTTCCATTATAATGATGCTTGCAGCGACATATATGATAGGGTTTGTGACGCGTCTCGCCCACAATAAGATCTCAAAAACAAGGAGCAAGAACAATGCGTGAGCCTGTAATGTGCGGAGGAACCACCCGTCACTACGACAGTAACGCTCCGAAGGAAATAAAATCAACGGATATGCTTTTCTTTAAAGCAGAATCGGAGCTGCCGATACCGTTCGGCGAGCGTTCGGATTTGTCCGGAACGCTCGAGTTCATTTCGGCGTTTGCCGCAAAGCTTGAGGGCGGGAGCTTTCTGCTGCTCGAAACGCTTGAGCTTTACGAGAAGAGAGAATGCTCGTGGGCATTCGTAAGCGAGGACGTCTTCCCCGCGCTTGTGAAGCTCGTAAACGACGAACAGCTCGCGAAAGGGAACGGAGAGCACTCGTTCACGCACGGACTTCCGAAAAACTTCGGCGGCGAGGTAAAAATCAATTACGCGGACGGCGAAGTAATAAGCTTCTCGGACAATCAGTGCCCGATTCTGAGTATGGAGTTCGGCGTTGAGCTGCGCTCGCTTTTCAGCGAGGCTATGAAAACGGCGGGCGCGCCTCTCCCTTGTGCCGAATCTATTACCGCCGTAAAGTTCTTTGACGAAAACGACTTCGGCTACACGAGATGTACGCTGAAGCCGAACGACGAAGGCGGCTATACTCTCAACAAGATTTACAAGTTTGAGGAACCGAAGCTGTACGAGTACACGAAAAACGTTTCGGGCGACGTGATAGAACGGATACGCGCCGCGGCAGAAAAAAACGCCGTTCTGCTGTGGGACAGGCTTCCTCAGGTTGAGTATAAGCTGCCCTGCAGAAAGGCGCTGACCTTCGTTTTTGAGGACGGCAGCGAGCAGACAATCAGTGACGACAGAACAGTACCGTCACAGCTTTACGACGCGTTCTACGCAATCGAGCGTGAGCTGACAGTATAAGAGCGCCGTCAGGTTCAGACAATTTCAGATAAAGTATACTAAAAACTCCGTGAGGCGGCTTGCCGCAGCTCACGGAGTTTTCTTATCTATGCAAATACATAATATAGGTCATAAATATTATTATCAGCGAAACAAAGAATATGTGTTTCCATTTTTGGTCAAACAGCAGACCGATAAACTCGCGCAGAAAAGCATTCGGATAAAAATAGTTTTTCGTTTTTGCGGAAATTCCGTTTGCTTTAAAGCCGCATTTCTTCGCGAGGACATAGCCCCTGAAAACGTGGTAGTTGGTCGTGGAGAACGCGATTTTGCAGTCGTCGGAGTTCCCGGCGTGCTTATCGATAACCGCCTTAGAGAGCTTCATATTCTCGAGGGTGTTTACGCTCTTGTCCTCGCGGACGATCTGTTCGGCTGGAATGCCGAGACTGAGCAGGTAGTTCTCCATACACTCGCCCTCGGAGATAACCTCGTCCGAGCCCTGACCGCCCGAAGGAACGAAGAAAGCGTGCTTGCCTGTTTTTTCAAACTGCTTTTTCTCGAACTCAACGGCGCTGTCAACACGCGCCTTAAGGAGCGGCGTAGGCGTTCCGTCGCTGCGGATAGCGCAGCCGAGGATTATAATATAGTCGCGGTCATACGGGATCCTGTAACGGGTAGCCAGGAAGGAACTCAGAACCGTGGACACAAACATAGACTCCAGATATCCGATAATATAAATAAGCGGAAGAAGGATTTTCACATACCAGCCTGTATACATCAATGTGGGGATAAAGTAAACCCCTATAGTCATTACAGCTCCTATTATCCAGAGTATGACGAAAACTATTCCCAGAGCGTTCACGGGGCGGAAACCCTCGTGACGCATAAGATGGATGTTGCTGAACGCGATCAGGAAAGTGAGTATAAGCATAAACGGAGCAAGGAACAACAGCGTCATCATTCCCGCAGACGTAACAAGGCTCAGGAAGAAGTAGAAACTGTGCAAATGCTCGTTTATCATATAGTGGACTATATACCCTATCAGGATTCCGAAATAGATGCTTAAACCGCCGCAGGCGATCATCGGATATGAGAAATTGCCCTTCTTTCGGTAATCAAGGAACATCCACAGCATAACGATCTCGGTCATTATAAGCTGAGCGAGGATCGCGTCAATAATTACTCTGAAGCCGTTGAAATTGATTCGTCCTTCTGTTCTGTCAACAATAGTTCCGAACATATTAACATTAAATTCGTAATCCGTGGTGAATTCATCATCGATATCTTTTAAAGAAAAGGCAACGGTTACGTCGGCTTTTCCGCTTCCGACCGAGCTGAGATCCACCACGAGTTCGTTGTTATCGAAACGATAGCCGTCGTATTTCAAAACATTTTCGTCGCTGATTTCTACCCGCAAATTCTCAGGAGTGACTTCTTCAAACATACAAGAGGTATAGAGTGAAAATGTTGAGCCTTGCGCCGTTATGTAAAAAAAAGAGAACAGCGCGACCGCGAGCATTCCGATGTTCAGCGCGATAATTCTTTTCTTAAGCTTCATTCGGTTACCCTCCCTTACTATAATGATTATACTTTCCGTGAGAACAATTGTCAACAATCAGGATAACGGGAATCGAACCGAATTTTGATTCAACTCCCGTTATCCTGAAAACATAGCTGAGACTGACCTGAAAATGGTCAGCCTCATACTTGCGGTTTATTTTACTTTGATTTTTACGGTAACCTTCTTTGTTGCTTTTTTGAAGTTTCCGCTGCCATTCGCGGTCACGCTTACGGTGACAGCGAGGTTATTTTTATATGTACCCTTTTTTACCGTGATTACACCCTTCTTAGAGATTGAAACTCCCTTTGAGGTTCCTTTCGCGACAGCCTTATAGGATACCTTGCCCTCGTTTTTCTTAACAGTAATCGCCTTTTTGACGGTCACGTTCTTCTTTTTGAGGTTCTTTGCTTTTACCGTAACAGCGTTGACCTTTACGGTCATCGGGTTCTTCGCCTTTGCGATTTTAAAAGTCTTTGTTATTGTTCCCTTGTAGGAGCCAGTACCCGTGATCGTCAGTGTTGCCGTTCCCGCGTTTTTGTTGTTCTTATACTCTGTAGTGTAGTCGATATCCTCAACAAGCGCGGAATCGCCGTCCTTAACGGTGATATTCTGAGTCTGAGCCTTGCCGTTGTAGGTTTTAGACTTGAGTCCGCTTACGGTGAAGCCGTCTATCGGGCGCTTGATATGCTCGGGGAATTCTCCGCCCGAGTACACCGCGTCGTTAGCCTGAGCCTCAGCCAAGGTCTTATACACGCCGTACTTTCCGTCGCCGTAATAATAGAACCACTCGCCGTCCTCCGTGTTCTGAAGTACGGATGTGCTGTACTTAACGGGCACGAAAATCATATTATCAACGGAGCTGAGACCTTCGGGATAGAACTCGCTGTCGCCAGCCTCATAGTAATTAGCAATGATGTTTTTCGTTAACGCGCGTGAGGGATCGTCGCTATTAAGCAGGTTATTAAAGACAAGCTGCTCAACGTCGTCGGGAACCTTCGCGACAAAGATATTGCCGTCGGCTTTGTCGGTTTCTGAGATCGAATAGCCGGCCCAGCCGCTGTTGTCCTTATAGAAATCGGAGCAGTTCATTGTGCCTTCCCACCAGTAGACGCCTGCCCTGCACGAGGCGGGATTCTCTCCGTCAAAGAACGGGTTATTCTCGCTGCGCCAGTCCTCGGGCATATAGAAGCGAAGAGTTTTTGTCTTTGTTTTGGCGGGAACGACCTCCGCGACGTCGATATTTTCAGGTCTGTTCTCGACCGTTTCCGTCTTTACGTCCTTGCCGTATCTCATCGAGAGCCACGCGGCGCGGCTTATCATCCAGTCGCGGCAGTAGCTGAACATACCGTCGAAGTCGTTTTTATAGTTGTCCCTGTACTTATTTACAAGGTAAGTGTTCTTTTCCGTGTCGAAGTCAGCGTTGAGAAGCTTGGTATGGTCGGCGATCCATTCGCCTGTGTAAAGCTTCCAGCCGCTCTTGTAGTTCATATCGGCAGAGCCTTTGACGAGCTTATAGTATTCGTCGGCGGTGAGAAGCTCCTTGCCGATCTCGGCATTGACCTTTTTGCCCGAGAAGTGCTCGATAGCTGGTACAAACTTCTCGAACCAGATCTCCTTTATGCGCTTCATGATCTCGGGGTGATCAGCAAAAGGCTCGAGCGCGAATTCTCCCCATATTCCCGTAGGCTGTGTGTAATCGGTCAAGTTGAAATACTTGAGCATTTCGGTGATTCCGTTCGCGTTTCCGAGCGAGTTGTCATAGTCCCAGACGGGAGAACCGTAGAATTTATACTTACCGTTCTCGTCCTGCTTATATGTAAAGTAGAAGCTTGAAACGCCTGCGTCCCAGTTCTTGCCGAGTTCGTTTATAAGGTAAAGCTTCGCCATTGAGTCAACGTCGCCGACCTCGGAGACTTTTTCCGAAGCATCAAATTTTGAAATAAAATCGTTGAATTTCTTTTCAACGTATTTCTTTACCTCTTCGTAGCCGACGTCGCCCTCCTCAAGCTCGGGAGCCTTAATCGAGAGTCTGAGTCCGAGGTCGAGGTCTACGAAGTAATCCTCTCCCTCGACCGCGCTCGGGTCGAGCTCGCAGAGGAAGGGAAAATCCTCCTTGATCGTGCCGTCGCTGTTGAGGTAATCGTTTTCGGAGAAGTCGCTGATAAGGCAGTCCTTACCGACCTCTATCTTCTCACAGAGCTGATACGAGCCGAGGTAACAGCCGTCGGAGTAGAAATCAACATAGCGCGAATCGGAAGCGTAGGGCATTCCCACAGCGTCGGAAAGGTCATAGAGGAAGCGGTTACGGGAAAGCGAATCGTCCTGGAAGTTAGCGAGCAGGGAGTATTTTTTGCCCTTGTTCATTCCCGCGATACTTACGGAGCTGCTGTAGGTGATGTTGAAGGGCTTCTTATCCTTTGCCCAGGTGGTGTTTCCTCTGCCTTTAATCTTGTTGACGGGTGTGTTGTCGATCTTTCCGTCGGGAGTTACGATAGCGCCTGTCGCCTTAGCCTTATTCGATTTTTTCTGACTGAGGTACTCGATGAGCTCGGTGCCTTTTCCGTCGGCATTCATATTGTTGACATAGATCGCCGCCTCGGCTGTTGACCTCATAAAGCGCAGCGTATAGCTTTTGCCGTCGGCTGTCAGTTCATAAGCAGTGTCGGGCTTGTAGGTGAAAACGGTCACGGCGTGTGACGGAAGCGCTCTGCCGTCAACGGTGATTTCCTGACTGAAGCCGTTGTAGATATCCACCTTCTCAGCATCCGCTGACGAGGGCAGGAAGAAGTACATCGAAGTCTGCTTTTCCTCGGTGAGATTCTCTCCGCGAACGGTCTGCCACATCTGCCACGCCTCGGTATCGGACGAGCCCGAAACAGCGTGGACGTAAAGTCCCTCTGCTGCCGCGAACGACGGAGCGGCGGGCTTTTCGCCCTCAGCCGCGGAGACACTCAGCGGCATAACGGCAAATACTCCGATAAGCATCAGCACAGCGAGCAGAACGCTCATGGGTTTACAAAGTTTTTGCATAAATTTTCCTCCTTTTACACGTAAATAATTTCCACTAAAATATTAATATAAATCCGTTATAAATTCAATACTTTTTCGGGTTTTCACGAAAAAGCAATTTTCCTCTTTACATTTAAAACGCTGTAAAAGAGGAAAATCTTGCATATTTTTTAAATTGTTTTTCATAAAATAACAGCCTCTCACATTTCGGCGTGAGAGGCTGAGCATATTTATATAACATCCGCGTTTACGGATCGGGTACGAGTTTCAAACAAAAAGGCGGAATTAAAAAAATCATTCCTCTCTGTGGTCGAAAACTCTCTTTGTCTTTTTCTCGGAGCGCGGGAGTGTTCCTACGGAAACAACCACAACCTTCGGAGTAACGCTCATCTTTGACTTGAACACAGATCTGATTATTTCGCCTGTCTTTTCAAAGTTGACGCGTCCCTCTGCCTCAACGGTCAGCAGGATAATGTCGCGGTTTTTCTCCTCGTCGTGAGCGATATCGATCTTGTATTCGCTGGACACGCCGTCAACGGTGGCGAGCAGCTCCTCGACCTGGCTTGGGAACATATTTACGCCGTGAACCTTGAACATATCGTCGCTTCTGCCCTTTATAACGTCGAGTCGGGGATAATGACTGCCGCAGGGACATGCGCCCGGAATGATTCTTGACAGATCGTGCGTACGGAATCTGAGCAGCGGAGCGCCCTCCTTAACGAGAGTGGTGATGACGATTTCGCCCTCTTCGCCGTCCTCGACGTTTTCACCTGTAACGGGGTCGATGATCTCGATGTAGAGGTAGTCGTCCCAATAGTGCATACCGGTCTGGAGGTTGCAGTTCACACCGATACCGGGACCGTAGATTTCGGTGAGACCGTAAATATCGTACAGCTCGATTCCCAGCTCATTCGAGATATACTCGCGCTTTTTATCGCTCCATCTCTCGGAGCCGATTACACCCTTTTTAAGGCAGATGTTGTCCTTGAGTCCGCGACTGTTGATTTCCTCCGCGAGCAGGAGCGCGTAGCTTGAGGTCGCACAGATAACGGTCGACTTGAGGTCCTGCATCATCTGCAGCTGCTTTTCGGTGTTGCCGGGACCCATGGGGATCGCCATAGCGCCGAGCTTCTCGCAGCCCGCCTGAAAGCCGATACCTGCTGTCCACAGACCGTAGCCGGGAGTGATCTGGATGCGGTCGTTCTTAGTTATACCCGCGGTCTCGTAGCATCTTGCGAACATAGTCGCCCAGTCGTCAACGTCCTTTGCGGTATAAGGTATGATCACGGGCTTGCCCGTAGTACCCGAGGAGGAGTGTATGCGGACGATCTCGCTGTCGGGAACAGCCTGGATTCCGAGCGGATAGGCATTTCTCAGCTCCGCCTTATCGACAAAGGGAAGCTTTTTGAAGTCCTCGGCTGTCCTGACCTCGGTGATACCCATTTCCTTGTACATCTTTCCGAAGTAGTTATCGGATTCGATAATAGCCTTCAGTCGCTCATTGACGAGGGCTAACTGTTTTTCACTGATTTGCATTATTGTTTTCTCCTATCTTAAAGCCTGCCTCAAAAGCAGCCATATTCTTCTCCCTGAATCTTTCGGGAACGATTCTGATAATCTCGCCGCGTACCGTATCAGCGTTTAAGCCGAGCCTGCCTGTTCCGCACGCCGCGCCCATTACCGCGACGTTGAAGAACTTTGACGAACCGAAGGGAGCGCAAAGCTCGTCGGAATTGACGACAAGGCAGTTACAGCGCGATTTCAGAAAATCGATCTCGACTTTTCCGTCGTAATCAGCGCCGCCCGCAAGCGAGGTCGGCTTTACGGGTACGGAGTTCACGATAAGGAAGCCGTCCTTTTTAAGATATCTGAGGTTTCTCACCGCCTCGGACGGCTCAAAAGCTATGAGCAGATCCGCTGCTCCTACGGGAATGAGCGGCGAGAAAGCGTCCTCTCCTACTCTGACGTGGCTTGTGACGGGACCGCCTCTCTGAGCCATACCGATAGTCTCAGCGGAATGAACAGCGTTTCCCTCGTTCATAGCGGCAGAGGCGATAATCTTTGAGGCGAGAACAGTTCCCTGACCGCCGACGCCGCATATCATAATATCCTTTTTCATATCACACGCCTCCTATCGCGCCCACAGGGCACAGCTTGGCGCACAGACCGCAGCCCGTGCAAAGGTTCTCATCAATAACGACTTTGCCGTCGTTTACGGAGAGCGCGGGACAGCCGATTTCCTTAATACAGCGCAGACAGCCGACGCACTTCGAGCCGTCCACTTTCATTTTCTTATCGCTCTTTACAAGGGCGACGCAGGGTGATTTGAATATAATCGCCTTAACGCCTTTGAGTTCGGCACACTCTCTGACAGCCGCTACGGACGCGTCAAGGTCGAGCGGGTCAACGGTGATAACCTTTTTAACGCCGACCGCGAGAAGAGTTTTTTCTATGCTGACTTTCTCGACGGGAGAAGCCATCAGGTTTCTGCCCGTTCCCGGGTGAGGCTGGTGTCCCGTCATGGCGGTGGTGGAATTATCCAGAATACAGACAATCATATCGGCGGCGTTGTAGACCGCGTTGACTACCCCTGTGATACCCGACGCGAAGAAGGTCGAGTCTCCCGTGAAGGAAATAGCGACGGCGTCGCTGTCCATATGATTGAAGCCCTGAGCCATCGTGATACCCGCGCCCATGCAAAGACAGGTGTCGACCATATCGAGAGGCATAGCGTTGCCGAGCGTATAACAGCCGATGTCGCCGCAGAAATACGCCTTTCTGCCCTTCATCGCCTTTTTAACCGCGTAGAAGGACGCGCGGTGAGGACAGCCCGCGCAGAGCACGGGAGGTCTCGCGGGAGGCTGGGGAGCCGAGGAAAGGTCGGTACCTGTACCGCCGTATTCAAGTCCGAGGAAGCCGCTGATAATGCGCGCCGCGCTGTCGGCGTCGTTTTCGCCGCTCGGGGGAACGTCGCCCGTGAGCTTGCCGCGAACGTCGATATCGAGGTGATGCTTACCGATAAGCTTCAGCAGGCTTTCCTCTATATACGGGCTGAGCTCCTCAAAGCAGAGCACCTCGCTCACGCCGTCAAGCGCTTTAAGAAGGAAGCTCTCGGGGAGAGGATAGGGCGTGCCTACCTTAATCAACCTTACGTCGGGGTAAACCTTCAGAAATTCTCTCGCGTAGGCATAGCTCACGCCTGTGGCTACGACTGCCTTCTGTGAACTGCCCGATACCGTATTGAATCGATAAGAGGAGAAGTCCTCCCCTATCTCCGTGTTTCTTTTCTCTATCATCGCGTGGTTCATAAAGGACAGGCGCGGGAAGATAACCCACTTACCCGAGTTCTTTACAAAGCCCTCGTACTGACCCGCAGTAAACGCGTCGGGCGTCTCGACAGACGCGTACGCGTGGTCGACTCTTGTTGTCGGGCGAAGGATTACGGGCGTTTTATACTTCTCGGAAAAAGAGAAAGCGTCCTGTACCATTTCGAACGCCTCTTCGGGAGAGGACGGGTCGAAAACGGGGATCCGCGCGAATTCGGCGAAGCGGCGGGTGTCCTGCTCCGTCTGTGAGGAGATGGGACCGGGGTCGTCAGCCGATACGACGACCATTCCTCCCTTTACGCCCACATAGGCGAGGCTCATAAGCGGATCGGACGCTACGTTAAGACCGACCTGCTTCATAGTCACCATAGCTCTCGCGCCGCAGTAAGCCGCGGCAGCCGCGACCTCCATAGCCGCTTTTTCATTTACGGACCATTCGACATAGGTTCCCTCGTGAGGGTACTTTGTGACGGTCTCGATAATCTCGGAAGACGGCGTCCCGGGGTAGCCCGAAACGAGATTAACTCCCGCGGACAACGCGCCCAGAGCGATGGCTCCGTTGCCCATTACATATTTTTTACTCATTTAATCATCCTTTTGCACGGAAAAAGCCTCGGCTCTCTCCGTTAATCCTGTATATGATACCACAAAATAAAAAACATTTCTACCCTATACGCGAAAAATACGCATCATAGGTGAAATGTCAACACAATCGCGGGGCTGCTGTTTTCACGCGGCAGCCCCATATCGCCTTTAGAATTGAAGTCCGAATTTAAGCATTTCGGTAAAGTAGATCGCCCAGAAGCCCTCGTTATGAGCGCCGTCGTTGTCGAGAACGGTAACGACCTTATCGGCGGGATAGCCCGCTTTCTTCATTTTGCCCTCGATTTCCGCGGTAGCGTCGTGCTGGAGCTTCTCGATAAAATCCTGATTTCCGCAGTAGATGTACACTCGCGCGGTATCGCCCGAAAAGTCCTTTTTGCTCAAATACTCATCCCATGTTTCGCTTGCGAAGAAATCCATCGCGGGTGAAATAACGCCTATATAACTGAAAAGCCCGGGGTGTTCCATACCGATGTAGAACGCCTCAAGTCCGCCGTTGGACGAGCCAGCGAAGCCGCGCACGGAATTGGTGTTGTAGTTCTTCTCAACATAGGGAATAACGTCATTAACAAGAAAATCCGAGAACTTCTCGCCCGAAAGCGAGGCGTTTGCGCCGCCGATCGCTTCGAGGTCGGGCATCTCGGGAGACAGCTTTCCGATAGCGGGAGTTAGCTCGTTGAAGCGGTTTTCATCGTTCGTAACAATACCGACGATAATTATTCCGTCTCCGCCATTGTTCATTAACGTCCTGACGGTTTCGTCACAGCACCACTCGCGCGCCGAGCGAACGCCCTCGGTTCCGAAAAGGCTCTGTCCGTCGCTCATATAGAGAACGGAATATTTTTTCTCCGTGTCCTCGGGATCGTAGCCGTCGGGAGTCCAGATCTTTACGGTTTTTTCGTAGCCGTCGTGGTAATCAAGCTCGACGGACTCAATTTTTCCCGCGCCCTGCTCACCGTGTGTGTACACGCCCGCGAGGAATTTTCCGTTGAACTGAGCGGCGTTTGAAGCGATATAAAAGCCCGAGCTCGCTTTGTTGACGGGAGTATCGGTCGTCTTATCGGTTCCGTTATCGAATACTACGCGGTCGTATTTATCAATATCGGCAGCCGTGCAGTAAACGTCCTCACCCTTGCTGTTCTGTTCAGCGAACTGCATTTTTACGGGCTCGCTCTTTTCGCCTGTTTCACGGTTGAAGAATGTGGCGTTGACCTCCGTCCACTTTTTGTTGTTAGCGAAGTAGATGGTAAAGCCCTGCGGCTTTTTGTCTTCGGGTTTTGTATCGTCCCCGGGCTTTGTTTCATCCTCGGGTTTAGTATCGTCCCCGGGCGTCTTCTCCTCGGCAGCTTTTTTGACTGTAACGGTCATAGTCTTGCTGAGCTTTTTGCCCTTGCTGTTCTTAGCCTTTGAAGTGACCTTGATTTTCGCGGTTCCCGCCTTTTTGGCGGTGACATTGATTTTACTGCCGCTAACCTTTACCGAGGCTACGGACTTTTTTTGACGAAACGGCTGTAAATTTCTTTGAAGCCTTGCCCTTCACCTTAACCGTAACGGTGTAGGACTTTGTGAGGGTTTTACTGCCCGCGGGGATTGTGATTTTCGCCTTTGACTTCACGCTGATTGACTTTACGTACTTCGCCGCTTTCTTCGTCTTTGCCTGCGCGCCGACAGCGAACACCGACACGCAGAGTGCAGCGCATAAAACTACGCTGATAAGCTTTTTTAGATTTTTCATTTGTTCCTCCGTTTAAAAATTTTTCTTACCTACACAGACCCGATTTTTCTAAAAAAGAAAAATCCTCTCTCCTGAATCTATCCGCTGATATTGTACCATATTTTATACAACGGTTCATTCAAAATCTTGCACAAAGACAGAGAGACTGTTTTATGCAGATTGTACAGTCACGTTCACCCTTAGTTAAACACGTACAGACAACAAAGGAGCGGCTCGTTCTGAGCCGCCCCCTGTTTGGAGAAATATGCAATTTCGGATTATGATACTGTTACTTTTATCTTTTTGAACGCTCCGCTCTGGGCGTAGACGTAGATGTAGCACGTGCCTTTCTTTTTGGCGGTAATCTTGCCCTTTGAGTTAACGGTGGCGATTTTCTTGTTTGAGGACTCGTATCTGAGCGAGCGGTGCTGCTTTACTGTCAGCTTAGCGCTCTGCGCCACAGCCTTTGCCTTCAGCTTAAAGGTCGCGCCCTTTTTCAGGCTCACCTTGTCGTTCTTCGCGGCTGTTGTGACGCCCTTGTAGTTGCCGTTTTTTCCGCCCTTTGTCGTGACGTGGATCGTCTTTGCGGTGGAAATAACCTTTCCGTTCTTATCGACCGCCACTATAATGAACTTGTAATACGTGCCTTTTTTAAGCTTCTTTCCAGCCGCCTTGGTGACCTTGTAGGAGGTTTTGGAGCCTGAGACGGTCGTAAGCTTCTTGAATTTATTTGACGTGCCGCACTTGTTGGCGTAAATCACATATTTAACGGCTCTGCTGACCTTGTTCCACTTCAGAGTTACCGTGTTCTTTGTAATCTTGGTCGCTCTCGCCTTGAGCAGTGAAAACTCCGCGCCCGCGGGTTCTTCGGTTTTGCTCTTGGTGATAATGCTGTCGGCTGTCTTGTAATCGCTGCCCGAGCCTACTCCCGAGGTCGTCGCCTCGGTTGCCGCTTCTGTAGCTGCGGCAGATTCGGTCTCCGATGCTGTTTGCTCTGCTTCGGTGACTGTTTCGGAGGTTTCCGTCGTGGTTTCCGTTTCGGAAGCGTCTGTAGAGGTGACTGTTTCTGTTACGGTTTCTGTTTCCGTTATGGTTTCTGTCTCGGAGGAGTCAGTAGATGTAACTGTTTCGGTTAATGTTTCGGTCTCTGTTTCCGTAACGGTCTCGGTCTCAGAAGCGTCCGTGGCAGGCTCTGTCTCCGTAACGGTCTCTGTGGAGGTGGTTTCCGAAGCCTTTGTGGTAATTGTTACCGTGACGTCTCCCGTAATTTTAGTCAGGCGGTAGATATTGTTTCCGAGATTCTTCAGGTTCTTGTAATTGCCGTCTGCGGTAACGCTGTCGATCTCGCAGCCGTCCGCCAATACGACAGCGAAGTTGACCTGTCCGTCTCCAGAAACGTCGACCTCGCCCGTCGAGCTTGAACGAGCCGACGCCGCCATGACGTTCGTTTCGTTCGGGGTCGTGTAGTCCTGTTTATAATAAATGTTCACAGTCGCGCCTGAATCCGTAACAAACGAAGCAGTATACGCATCCTGAGACACATCGCTTTCGGTGGTTTCACTCGCGGTGGTTTCGGAATACTCCGTCGCGTCCTCGGTGTAAGATGTTACTGCCGCGGACTTTGCGATCGTCTTGTACTCAACCGCGCCGCAGTCCGAGCAGGTGTATTTGATCGAGCCCGCTTCGGATTCGGAAGCCGCCTTGACAACTGTTCCGTTGTCCCAGCTGTGCGCGAAGGCGTTGGAGCTGCATTTTTCGACGTTCGAGGCTGTGGAAACAGAGCAGCTGCCGAGATTCGGCTCGGTATAGAGCAGATAGCTGATATTCCTGACGAGCTTCTCGCTGCGGAGAGTTTTGCCCGAGCTGACAATATTGATAACTGTGCCTGCGCTGTAGGAGCTTGTGCTCGTGTAAGCCTTCGGGCTCGCAGCCGAGAGATTCACGCCCATTCCGCGCGAGCCCGCCGCGAATACCGAAGCGCCGTTGATCGTGATCGTTCCGTCGGCGTCGAGAGGGGAATTATCTCCGCCGCCGCGCATGGAAAGCACGGTGATATCGCCGCCGAGAAGGTTGAGCGCTCCGTTGGAGTCGAGACCGTCGCCCTGACAGTCAACGTAGAAGCTGCCGCCGTAGATGTTGATAGAATAGTCGCCCGAGGTATTCTGACCTCCCGGGTTGAAGCCTCCGGGATTAAAGCCGCCCTGTCCCGGACGGTTTCCGCCGGGTCTGAACGGATCCTGAGCCTGTCCGTTATCGGTTCCGTTCGAGCTGCCGCCCGCGGCGTTGACGCCGTCATCGGAGGCGATTATATAATACTTGCCCGAATAGGCGTTGATTACAGCGCCCTCAAGTCCCTCGTAGCTCGAGTTGATTGTGATTTCGGGATCGCGCTCATAACCGTTCTCTGTGCCGAGAGTGAGCGTCGCGTCGGCGTGAACGCCGTCGTCGCCTGTATTAATATCGAACGTTCCGCCTGTGATTGTCACATAGCCGTCAGAGTGGATCGCGTCGTCGGCTGTGTCAAGGCTGAAGGTTCCGCCCGAAATATTGATTTCGGTAGTGGGATTATCCGCGTCGGCGACGTTGTTGCTCGAGGATTTAAGCCCTTTGCAGCTCATTGTGTTCTTGTTGAACGAGGAGCTTTTACTGCCGTCAAGCGTTTTGATTGTAAAATCACCGTTGTTTATAGTGAACTTTTCTGCGGCAACTATTCCGTCGCCCTGAGAATCTATATTGAATGTGCCGCCGTTTATTGTAACTGTTCCCGCGGAGGCTGTATCGCCCTCATCGGGCTGGGACTTTATAGCGTCGTTGCCCGATACAACGTCAAAGGTTCCCGCGTTGATAACTATGCTGCCGTCAAAGGCTATGCCGTTATTTACGGCTTCCGCCTTGATTGTGCCGCCGTCGACCGTCAGCGAAGTCTCTGCCGCGCCCTTGATCGCGTTCTTCGCGTTTCCAAGCGCGTTGAGCGTGCCATCGCCGAATATCGTGAGAGATGAACCCGACTTAACCTTTACAGCCGCACCCTCGAAGTTGTCGGGGTCGGTCGTCTCTTTAGCGGAGTCCTCGCTGTTTGTGAGGGTACTCTCCCCCACGAGCTTGATTAAAACCGACGAGGTCTTTTTCACGACGATCGGAGCCGTTTCGGACGAGGTGAGGCTGAGACTGTCGAGCACAAGCGTAACGCCAGTCAGACCTTTTCCGACGACGATATTTCCCTCGGCACACGAGCCCGTGATTCTGTATGTGCCTGCCTCGGTAATCGTAAGAGTTGTGCCGCTGATTGTGTATCCGCTGCATGAGACGGTCTCGCTGACGCCGCTGTCCGTGAATGTGAGCGTCGCCTGTTCGTAAGAGTAGGCGCTCGCCGTCAGCGGAAACACCGACAACAGCATAAGCACCGACAACAATACGCTGAATATTTTTTTCGTTTTCATTGAGTTTACCTCCAATCGTTTTCGGTTAATCAGAAAAGCTTCTGTATTTACAAGTACATAATACAGGGGTTTTTTGATGGTTTTATGAACTAAAACAGAAAACAAACTGAAAATATGATACTGTGTGCTGAAGGACGCGGAAGAAATCCGTCCGCTTCACGAGCGAATTATAAAATCGGACTACCGCCAGCACTACCATATCCAGAGCGTAACGGGACTGCTCAATGATCCCAACGGTTTTGTGTTCCACGACGGAGTGTGGCATCTGTTCTATCAGTGGTGCCCGTGGGGAGCGGTACACGGTCTTAAATACTGGTACCATACCGTTTCCACAGATTTGGTGACGTGGCAGAACAAGGGCGTTTGCATACGCCCCGACACCTTATACGATAACAAGGGCGCGTATTCGGGCTCCGCTCTGCCGACCGAGGAGCACCTGTATCTCTACTATACTGGCAATCACCGCGACGAGAACTGGGTGCGCAAGCCGTACACCTGCATAGCTGATCTCAGGGAAAAGAAGGTCGCGCATAAGCTCCCTCCCCTGTTCGGTCCGAACGACGACTACACCGAGCATCAGCGCGATCCTAAAATCATTCACAACAAGCAGGACGGCAAGTATTACATCATCCTCGGAGCACAGACAAAGGACAAAAAAGGCTGCTGCATAATTTATAAATCAGATTCCCCGACCGAAGGCTGGAGCTTTGCGGGACAGCTTAAAGTTCCGGGGTTTGAGGACTTCGGCGATATGTGGGAGTGTCCGTCAATCGAAACGATAAGCGGGTATGATGTACTGATTTTCTGTCCGCAGCACCTTTTGATTCAGGGACGCGGCGACAGCATACACCACAGCGGTTATCTTTTAGGTCATATGGATTGGGAGAGCCTTACATTCACGCCCGACAACACGAGCTTCCATGTGCTCGACTTCGGGTTTGACTCCTACGCCGCCGAGTGCGCCGCCAACCCCGACGACAAAAACAAGGCTACGCTTATCGCGTGGATGGGCTTGCCCGACGCCTCCTACCCCACCGACGAGGAGGACTGGTCGGGATGTCTCACTCTTCCGCGCGAGCTGAGAGTGAGAGACCGCCGCCTGATCCAGCAGCCACTCGACGGACTCCGCGAGCTGCGCGGCAGGAAGATAGATTTGGAAACGACTGACGTTCTTCCGCGCGTATGCGAGGTCGAGCTTATCAGCCGAGGCGGAGACCTTACGATGAGGCTGTTCGCGAAATCCGACGGCACAGGCGGACTTACGGTAACCTACAACGATAGCACAAAGGAGATCACCGTAGACCGCTCGGGTATGAGCAAGCGCTTCAACACAGGATGGGGAGAAGAGCGGACACGCCATCTGCCGAAGGGCTTATTCCATATGCGTTTCTTCATCGACCGCAGCTCAATAGAAATATTCGTAAACGACGGCGACGCCGTATTTTCCTCGCGCGTCTTTCCCACTGACGGAGAGGACAGAATAATAATCGAGGGCGACGCCTCGCTTCACCTCTGGGAGCTGAAACGCGCCGTTGAAGAAAGCTTTATTGATGATTAATTCTTTTTTCGAAATTAAATAAAACGAGGTCGACACCTGAGCCGACCTCGTTTTTAAGTAAGTACTTATTAAATTTTAATACAATTACTGTCAGTTCTTTAGAACCGCATCACATTCTAAGAGGTTAAGATAATCGCCGTTCTTGACCTTGATTGTGCTCTCTCCCTTAACGGAAATAATATCATCAACGATATTCAGAGCGTTTGCGTCCGATGTTATATAACACATTCCACTTCTGGAATCTTCGTTTTGGCTGAGGACGTACACGCCCGCGGGTATATCGTCGCCTACGAGGAACTGTCCGTTGCTCACCTTCTGTCCCGCCTTGTACTCGAACTTTTTCTTGTCCTTTACATTACACATTTCAGCGCGGCTCAGCGTAAGCCATTCGCCGTCCTTTACCTCGAGATAGTGCTGAGAACAGTATCTGTCTTCCGCGATTTTTTCAGAGGCATCGGCGTCTGTGGAAATTGTGAAAAAGCTCAATGTTCCAGACACGCTGTACGCTATGTACTTTCCTGCGGGGATTTCCTCTCCGACCTTGTATACGCCTGTGCAGTAGGTTTTACTTTCTCCTGCCATATCCCCCCTCAGACGCGCACTGCATCTGGAGAGTGAAAGGTATTCGCCTTCGTTAACCTTGATATCGTACTTGCCCTTATAATTGTCGTTAACGTAAACATATTCATTGAAAACGTCCTTGGATATCGAGTAGAAACCTGATGTATCGTCATCAGCGGTCAAGTTGTAAACTCCCTCGGGAATATCGTCGCCGACAAGATACTGTCCTACGCCTATTGCCTGTCCCTCTTTATAAGCGGACTTTTTCTTGAACTTTACATCGCGGAGCTCGCAGCCCGACACAAGTAAATATTCGCCGTCCTCAATATTGAAATAGTTCTGACCGTAGAAGGTTTTCATCTCAATAATATTATTATAATCGTTTTTGTCTTTGTTTTTGTCCTTCATCGTTTTAAGTACTCCCATTTCCGACTCAAACGTGTAGGCGATATATTTGCCGCCCGGGATATCCTTTCCGACGCTGTATCTTCCCACGCAGTAATTATTATTGGCGTCGGGATTTTTTGCCTCAGAAATCGTACAGGCACTTACAGTAAGGTACTCACCGTCGTTCACCTTGAAGTTGCGCTTACCTTTAAACAGCTCGACAACGTAATTGTTCTCGCCTTTAGCGTCCGAGGAGATCGAGAAAAAGCCTTTGTAATTGCCGACCTGCTTGGCGGTGTATATACCCGCCTTGATGTCCTTTCCTACCTTATATGTTATTTCTTTGTTGTAATCGATTTTTTTCTTTACATTTACGGTTATCTTAGCTTTGAGAGCTTTTCCCTTGCTGCTCTTCGCCTTGGTCGTAACGGTAATTGTCGCCTTGCCCGCCTTTTTAGCGGTGATTATAACATTGGAACCCGAAACCTTAGCGGTGGCTGCGGATTTCTTTGATGACTTAACGGTGAACTTTTTGCTCGCCTTGCCTTTTACCTTGACCGTGACCTTTACCTTGACCTTTTTGCCCTCGTCGAGAGTGATCTTGCTCTTCGCGGTCTTGATTGATTTTACATAGCTCTTCGCCTTAGCCTCAGCCAAAATGCCGAACGAAAAGAGCGTGCTCACAGCAACGAGCACAGCGAGAGCCGCCGATGTTGTTTTTTTGAATAATATGCCTTTTTTCATAGAATTACCTCCTTAAAAAGCCATTTGTGATTATTCACATTCTCAATTATAGTCGATTAACCGAGCGCTGTCAATCGGAATTATAAAACAAATTCAGTTCCTGTTGATACCGCATAAAACACAGGCGCTGAGTCAGATTTGATATGCTCCCTTTATGGAAGACAGTGAAATAAAAAATCACTGTTAACTATGAAGGGAGCATTGTTATGTCCAGAAAAGGTAAAATTAAACCTGAAATAAAAATACAGA
>JAHLBL010000059.1 GCA_020625635.1 bacterium | reverse complement strand
AGGATATTCAGGGAAGTGTTGATCAGGCTGTCGCGCTCGAAAAGGCAGGCTGTGACATCATCCGCGCGGCTATCCCCAACAAGGACGCCGTAAGGCTTATTCCCGCGCTCAAGGAGGCAGTGAGCGTTCCCATTGTCGCCGACATCCACTTTGATTACCGTCTCGCGCTCGAGGCTGTAGCAGCGGGCATTGATAAGATCCGCATAAACCCGGGCAACATCGGCTCCGACGACAGGGTAAAGGCTGTTGCCGACGCCTGCGCCGCCAAGAATATCCCGATAAGGATCGGCGTGAACAGCGGTTCGCTCGAAAAGGAGATACTCGCAAAATACGGTTCTCCGACTCCCGAGGCGCTCTGTGAGAGCGCGCTTTACCACGCTTCTCTGCTGGAGAAGTTCGATTTCAACGACATCGTGCTCTCGATGAAGAGCTCAACAGTACCCACGATGGTCAGGGCTTATGAGCTTGCCGCTCAGAAATGCGACTATCCTCTGCACCTCGGCGTTACCGAAGCAGGCACAGAGCGTTTGGGTATAATCAAGTCAGCCGCGGGTATAGGCTCGCTGCTGCTTCACGGTATCGGCGACACCATAAGAGTATCGCTCACAGCCGACCCCGTCCGTGAGGTCTACGCCGCAAAGGATATTTTAAAGGCGCTCGACATAGAGCGCGGCGGCGTGCAGTTCGTTTCCTGCCCGACCTGCGGACGCACGAAAATAGATCTGATCTCACTCGCGAACGAAGTCCAGGACAGACTCCGCGACTGCAAGAGAAATATAAAGGTCGCCGTTATGGGATGTATCGTAAACGGTCCCGGGGAGGCTCGTGAAGCCGACTACGGTATCGCAGGCGGCGACGGCAACGGTCTTGTCTTTAAGAAGGGCGAGATCGTATGCAAGGTCAGTGAGGATAAGCTCATTGACGCGTTATTGGAAGAGATAGAGAAAGACAGTGAATAAATGAACAACAGCTTCAGAGACACGTTTAAAAATTACATAGATGAAAGCTCCGTCAATTCCGCCGTGCTTGACGCGGAGGTCGCGGAGATCACTGTAAATTCCTCTCTGCGCACGCTCGAGGCGGAGCTGAAACTCGACAGAGTAGTCTCCCACAGCGAGCTCCACAGAGCCGAGGAGTGCCTCAGACGCTCTCCGCTCGCGCTCGTTAAGGCGAGGCTCAGACCTCATTATCCGTCGGAGCTGTTCGACGCGTCGTGCTTCTACGACATAGTCGAGGAGCTGAAGATTTCGATACCGCGTATCAACGGTACGTTCGTCGGCAGCAAGGCGGTCCTCAGCGGCAGCGTGCTCACTATAACCCTCAACAACGGGGGAAAGGCGCTGCTCGACAGCGTAAGCTTTGACAGGGAGCTCGCGCGCGTTATTCAGAGCGAGTACGGCGTTGACATCTCCGTTGAGTACGACGGAGTTACGGTCGTGGATTTCCTCAGCGACGACTACAGAGAGCTTCAGGAAAAGACGGAAAAGAAGATCGAGAGGGAGAATTTACAGAAGTTCGCGGAGCTTATCGAGGACGAGGAGGAGAGCGCTAAGGAAAGCTCAAAGTCCCGCGCCGAAGCCGCGGCTCAGGAGATCGAGATCAGGACTGAAAAATTCCTCACTCCTCAGATCATAAAATCCTCGGTGCGTCCGCTCTACGGAAAGATGATAAAGGCGAAGATAATCCCCGTCGGCACAGTAGCCTACGATTCGGGAAAGGTCTGCGTCTGGGGCGACGTTTTCTCCATTGAGAAGAAGGTCACCCGCTCGGGTGACAAGAACATCATCATCATCGACATCACCGACTACACGGGCTCTGTCACCGTCAAGGTGTTCGGTCCCGTAAACCAGACCGACATCGTCGGTAAGATCAGGACAGGCGACACCATCGTCGTCAACGGCGACGTTGAGTTCGATAAATTCGCGGGCGGTATCGTCGTCAACGCGAAGAGCATTGGCACGGCTTCAAAGGTGAAGGTCGTCGATAAGGCTCCGAAAAAGAGGGTGGAGCTCCACCTGCATACGAATATGTCCCAGATGGACGGTATGACTCCCGCTAAAAAGCTCATCAGCCGCGCCGCCGAATGGGGACACAAGGCTATTGCGATAACCGACCACGGCGTTGCTCAGGCGTTCCCCGAGGCTATGAACACAGCCGCCTCAATAAATAAGGACGACCCCGAGAAAATAAAGATACTCTACGGCACTGAGGCGTATTTCATAGACGACCTCGTTGAGGCTGTTTCGGGAGAGCAGAACGCTCCCTTCGACGGGACCTTCGTCTGCTTCGATATTGAGACGACAGGCCTCTCGGCGAACAGGGACAAAATCACCGAGATCGGCGCGGTCAAGGTCGAGAACGGCGTAATAACAGATACCTTCTCCACCTTCGCCGACCCAGAAATGCCGATACCCGCAAAAATCACCAAGCTCACGGGCATAACCGACGCGATGGTAAAGGACGCTCCCTCGCAGGACGAGGCTGTAAAAGCCTTCCTCGAATTCGCCGACGGTCATATCCTCGTAGCGCACAACGCGCCCTTCGACACGGGATTTATCAGGACAGCCTGCGCTAATATGGGCGCTGAATACGGCAGTACGTCTATCGACACCGTGCCCATCTGCCGCAATATCCTCAGCGATATCACAAACTGCAAGCTCGACACGGTCGCCAAATACCTTCGCCTCGGTAATTTCAACCATCACCGCGCCACCGACGACGCGACGATGCTCGCGAATATCTTCATAGAGCTCTGCCGCAGATTAAAGGATGATTATAAAATCACCGAGGTAAAGGACATCAACAGCAGGATCGTGGGAGGCGGAGATTTCAGAAAGCTTCCTACATACCATCAGATAATTCTTGTTAAGAACCTTACGGGTCTTAAAAATTTATATAAGCTTATTTCCTACAGTCACCTCGACTATTTCTACCGCAAGCCGAGGATCCCCAAGTCCGTTCTCGTCAAGCACAGAGAGGGCTTGCTCATAGGCTCCGCGTGCGAGGCCGGACAGCTCTTCAGGGCGCTTGTCGCGGGCAAGCCGAAGGAAGAGATACGCAAGATAGCGAAATTCCACGACTACCTCGAGATCCAGCCCACGGGCAACAACCTCTTTATGGTGCGCAACGGCACGTGTAAATCAGAGGAGGACATAAGGGAATACAACCGCAAAATAGTAAAGCTCGGCGAGGAACTCAACATTCCTGTTGTGGCTACCTGCGACGTTCATTTCCTCGATCCGCAGGACGCCGAGTTCCGCACGATAATCCAGGCGGGACAGGGTTTTGAGGACGCTATGCAGCAGGCTCCTCTCTACTTCAGAACCACCGCCGAAATGCTGGAGGAGTTCTCCTATCTCGGAGAGAAAAAGGCTTACGAGATAGTCGTTGAGAACACCAACAAAATCGCCGACAGCATCGACTTCATCCGCCCGATCCCCGAGGGCAACTTCCCTCCGTTTATCGAGGGCGCCCAGGAGCAGCTCATAAGCATCACGTGGGAGAGAGCGAAGAAGCGCTACGGCGATCCGCTCCCCGAGATAGTTTCAAAGCGTCTCGATAAGGAGCTCAGCTCGATCACGAAATACGGATTTTCCGTTCTCTATATGACAGCCCAGAAGCTCGTCGCCAACAGCGAGGAGCACGGCTATCTCGTCGGCTCGCGAGGCAGTGTAGGCTCGTCCTTCGTAGCCACGATGTCGGGTATCTCGGAGGTAAACCCCCTCTGTCCGCACTATATCTGTCCCGAATGCAAGTACTCCGAGTTCTTCGAGCACGGGGAGTACGGCTCGGGCTTCGACCTTCCTCCCAAGAAATGTCCGTCCTGCGGCGCTGAGCTCGAGCGCGACGGTCACGAGATCCCGTTCGAGACCTTCCTCGGCTTCAAGGGCGACAAGGTCCCCGATATCGACCTCAATTTCAGCGGAGAGTACCAGTCCAGCGCCCACAGATACACCGAGGAGCTTTTCGGAAAGGACCACGTTTTCAAGGCGGGTACGATTTCCACCGTCGCCGACAAGACCGCGTTCGGCTTCGTAAAGAAGTTCGCCGAGGAGCACGGCAAGACCTATAACTCCGCCGAGGAGAAGCGCCTGTCAATCGGCTGTACCGATATAAAGCGCACCACAGGTCAGCACCCGGGCGGAATGGTAGTAGTCCCGATGGGTAAGGAGATCTACGACTTCTGTCCCGTACAGCACCCCGCGAACGACGTTAAAAACCCCAACATCACCACGCACTTCGACTTCCACTCCATCCACGACACGATCACCAAGCTTGACGAACTCGGTCACGATTCGCCGACTATCTATCACTACCTCGAGATGTTCTCGGGTATTCCCGTAATGGACGTAAGTATGAGCGACCCCGAGGTTATGTCGCTCTTTGAGTCGCCGAAGGCGCTGGGCGTAAAGCCCGAGGATATCTACTGCGACCTCGGCACGCTCTTCCTGCCCGAGTGCGGAACCCCGTTCTCGATGAAGATGATCATGGAAGCCAAGCCGCGCACGTTCTCCGACCTGCTCCAGATCTCGGGACTGTCCCACGGTACCGACGTATGGAACGGCAACGCTCAGGACCTTATCAAGAACGGTACCTGCACGATCTCCGAGGTTATCGGAACGCGTGACTCGATCATGACCTATCTTATGCACAAGGGACTTGAACCCGGTATGGCGTTCCAGATCATGGAGCTTACGCGTAAGGGAAAGGCGAAGGCGTCCTTTACCGACGACCACTACAGGGCGTTCAAGGAGAATAACGTGCCGCAGTGGTACGTCGACTCCTGTCTTAAAATCAAGTATATGTTCCCGAAGGCTCACGCCGCGGCGTATATGATCTCCGCGCTGAGATACGGCTGGTATAAGGTACACCGCCCCGTAGAGTTCTACGCCGCGTACTTCACCGTGCGTCACGACGACTTCAACGGGCTCACGGTAATGCAGGGAAAGAACGCCGTCAAGGACAGGATCCACAGCATAAAGCAGATGGGCTACGACGCTTCAAAGAAGGAGCAGGACGAGCTCGACACGCTGCTCAAGGTCAACGAAATGCTCGAGCGCGGAATAGAGGTCCTGCCGATAGATATATATAAATCCGAAGCGAGGATATTCAAGATCGAGGACGGTAAGATCCGCCTCCCGTTCTCCGTTATTCCCGGTATAGGCGAGTCCGCCGCCGAGAGTCTCGCCGAGAGCGGTCATAAGTACGAGTATCTTTCGCTCGAGGATATGCAGATGAAAACAAAAGCCTCGAAGTCCGTAATAGAGGTTCTCAGAGACTGCGGAGCCGCGGGAGACCTGCCCGAGAGCACCCAGATGTCTTTGTTTTAAATTATGTAACCACTGATTAATCAGTGCTGACTTAGTATTAATAATGCCGTAAATGGCAGAAAGGCTGAGTAACCAGTATGAAGAAACGGTTCAATAAGCTTGCGGGCGCGCTGATATGTATCGCGTTCGCCGCGTTTATGCTTTTCCTGAAGGATAAGGTCGACGTGATCTGGAGTATGCTGTGCACCTTCGCGAGCATACTTACTCCCTTTATATACGCGTTTGCGATCGCGTATATAGTTAATTTCCCTTATCGCTTTTTCAGGACAAAGGTGTTCGGGAAGATCGACAACAGGTTTATGAAAAAAGTCAACAAGCCCTTGTCGCTCGTGCTCGCGTACTTGATTTTCCTGGCTATAATTGCCGTGATAATCGCCCTCGTTATTCCTCAGATCGCGGAGAATATCAGCAAGTTCGTCGATAACGTCCCGAGCTATATAAAGTCGTTCAGAAAGACGACGACCGAGTTTACGAACTGGGCTCAGGATAAATACAATATCGACACGGGGCTGATAAAGGAAATAAACGACACCGTTATCAAGCAGATAAACAACCTCGGTAAATCCCTCGCGAACTACGACAATATCACAAAGATAATCTCCTATCTCACAAGCACGATATTCTTCCTGTTCAACTGGTTTATGGCGTTCATCATCTCCATCTATATGCTCGTTTCAAAGGAGTATCTCTGTATGCAGGTAAAGCGCTTCTGCACAGCCTTCCTGCCCACAAAGTGGATGCCGACGCTTTATGAGATAGTAAACGTATCCGACGATAAATGCGGTAAATATCTTGTCGGAAAAATCCTTGATTCCGTAATCTACGGTCTGCTGTGCTTTATCGGAATGGTCATCTTCGACCTCCCGTACGCTCCTCTCGTCAGCGTTATAGTCGGCGTGTTCAACATAATCCCGTTCTTCGGTCCGTTCCTCGGAGCCGTTGTGGGCTCGATACTGCTCCTGCTCGATTCTCCGAACGCGTGCCTGATCTTCGTTATCATCTCCGTAGTTCTCCAGCAGCTCGACGGCAACTTCATCAGTCCGAAGATCGTCGGCAATCAGGTCGGACTTATCGGCTTCTGGTCGCTGTTCTCGGTGCTCGTCGGCGGAGCTATGTTCGGAGTTGTGGGAATGATACTCGGTACTCCGATATTCGCCGCGATCTATACGCTTATCGGACGCAAGGTCAACAAGCGCGTAGCGATGAAGGGCGAGAACGCCGAGCGCGTGCTGAGTATGAGTGTAATAAATAAGTCGAGTATTATGAACGTAAAGGCTAAGCCGAAAATCTCGATCAGCTCGATCAAAGCCGATCTGATGAAGGACTCCTCCGACTCGTCGGACGACTCCGACGGGGAAAACTCCGAGACGGAAGATTAAAGAATAAATGAGCAGGCGCAAACCCTCCGAGGCAATCAGTTCAGGTTTGCTCCTGCTCGACTGCTGTTAATATGACAACAGTTGACAAAAACAGTTTTATGTGTTAACATATTAGCACGCTAAAGTAAAAGTAGGTAAATTTATGAAGAAAAATCTGAATATCACTCCCGAGGGTACTCGCGACTACCTCTTTAAGGAGTGCACCGCGGTCGATTATGTCTGCGGTAAAATTCGCACGGTTTTCGAGAACCATAGGTTCCACCGTGTAATCACACCGACGCTCGAGTTCTACGACCTGTTCTCCGTAAATTCGAGCGGAATAAGCCCCGAGTCTATGTTCAAGACTACCGACAACTCGGGCAGGCTTATCGTTGTACGTCCCGACTCCACTCTGCCTATCGCGAGGATGGTGTCGACAAGACTTCAGAACGAGATATTCCCCGTACGTCTTTATTACGACCAGCCCGTCTACCGCAACAACCCCACGCTCACGGGCAGGAGCAACGAGATTATGCAGCTCGGCGTTGAGCTTATCGGCTCGGTCGGCAAGCGCGCTGATTTAGAGGTTATAAACACCGCGCTTCAGAGTATGCAGGCTATCTCGGAGGACTACCGTTTTGAGCTCGGTCATTCCGTTATTTTCAGCGCACTCGAGAACGCTCTCGACGCGCCAGAGAACGTAAAGGAGCAGATCGAGACATATATCGAGAACAAGAACTATTCCGCCCTCAACGATATTCTCGACCGTATGGAGAGCAGCGACACTGTCACTGCTATACGCAGGCTGCCCTCGCTGTTCGGCGGTGAAGAGGTGTTTGAAAAGGCGGAAAAATACATAAAGCTTCCCGAGGCGCTCGAGGCTCTTTCGTATCTTAAAAACCTTTACTCCGAGCTGAGAACGCTCGACTGCGGAGATAAGATAACCGTTGATCTCGGACTTGTCCAGCGGAACGACTACTACAGCGGGATCGTATTTACGGGCTTTATCCATGGCTACGGCGACGCTGTGCTCTCGGGCGGACGCTACGACAAAATCTTTGATATGTACGACATCAGTATGGGCGCGGCAGGCTTCGCTATCAATATAAACGATATCGCCGAGCAGGCTCGTTATACCGAGAAGTCCAACATCCCCGAGGTGCTTGTATTCGCGGGTGACGACAAGGATATTATGAAGGCGATAGCCTATACGGAGCAGCTCGTTAAAAGCGGCGTAAAGGCTCAGTTCTCCGACCTCGGCGACGAGGCGGAGGCGCGTGAGTTCGCCCGCAGACTCGGTATCAAAAAATTTGAAGTGTTCGGTGAAGAATTATGAAACCATTGAGAATAGCGCTCACGAAGGGCCGTCTGGAAAAGAGTACGGTCGAGCTTTTCGAGGAGCTTGGATATAACTGCGACGAGGTTCGCAACAAGGGCAGACGCCTTATTATGAATGTCGGCGACGGGGAGTTCGAGGTCGTCCTTGCCAAAGCCGCCGACGTTATCACTTATGTTGAGCACGGCGTTTGTGACCTCGGCGTCGTAGGAAAGGATACGATACTCGAGAACGGCACATCCTTCTATGAGCTGCTTGACCTCGGCTTCGGCCGCTGTCGGTTCGCGCTCGCGTGCAAGAAGGAAACCGACTTTTATCACGGCTACGGAGCCAAGACGATCGCCACAAAGTACCCGAATGTCACCCGAAACTTTTTTGAGGGGAAGAATATGGACGTGAGGGTTATTAAGATCGAGGGCTCTGTCGAGCTCGCTCCGCTCGTCGGTCTCTCCGACGGCATTGTTGATATCGTGGAGACAGGCTCTACGCTAAGGGCTAACAACCTCGAGGTCATCGAGTACGTTACGGATATTTCCGCGAGGCTGATCGCCAACACAGCCAGCCTCAAACTCAGGAAGAATGAAATTGAAAATCTGGTAAGTAAAATGGAGGCTAAGATAGGATGATCACCACTGTTATTGCCGACGGCAAGGCTGAGTATGATTTTATCGACGCGCTGAAGCTCCGCTCCGTAAGCGGCGCGAAGGACGTAAGCTCGGTCGTTAAGGATATTATTGACAACGTGAAGAATAACGGCGACAAGGCTGTTTATGACTATACCGTAAAATTCGACGGAAAGGCTCCCGAAAAGGTAGAGATCCCTGCCGACGAGATCGACAGGATCATAGCGTCCTGCGATAAGGATTACCTCGAAACGGT
>JAHLBL010000058.1 GCA_020625635.1 bacterium | reverse complement strand
TCTATACCTATTGTTTTTGCCATAATAATTACCTCCGTAAAAATGTTATATTATGCCCCTTTTAAGGGGTAAAAAGCTTTGATGTCGGGGGAGTGCGCGGTTCGGTTTATCGGACGCTCCTCCGTATGTTCCGTCAGTCGCAGTTAGCGACCTGTACCATCGCGTGACGGATGATTTTTTCGCCTTTTTTATAGCCCTTCTGGAATACTGCGGCGATTTTGTTTTTGCCGAGCTCTTCGCTCTCGATTTTAGCGACCGCGTTGTGAAGGTTGGGGTCAAAGTCGTCGCCTACCTCACAGAACGCTTCAACATTCAGCTTGTCGAGAGAAGCCTTGAACTGGTTCGCGACAAGCTCGATTCCCTTGCGGAATTCCTCGGGAGCGTCCTTGACGTTTTGCAGAGCCATCGTAAGGCTGTCGGCAACGGGGAGGATCTCCTCGATCGTTTTAGCCGTTGCGTCGTCGTAGATGCTGAGCTTCTCGTTCGAGGTGCGCTTGCGGTAGTTGTCATACTCCGCCGCCAGACGCATACGCTTGTCCTTCTCTTCGGCAAGAGCGTCCTCAAGCTCCTTGATTTTCTCGGCGTTCTTGTCCTTCTTGGTCTTTTTCTTTTCCTTTTTCTCTTCCTTTATTTCCTCGGCGGGCTGCTGTGCTGCTGTCTCCTCGGAAATATCTTCGGTTTTCTTTTCTTCGCTCATATTGTCATCACCTTTCGTCATTTCTGTCCCGAGACTATCTCGTCAATCAGCTCGCTGACGTATCCCGCGGTGAACTCCACCGCCGAAACCGTCGAAGCGTAGTCTGTGCGTACCGAACCGATTACCGCCAGAAGCCCCGCGGGGCGTCCCGTAATCATATACCCGGTGCTGACAAGAGAACTCAGCCTCAGAGCGGGAGAAAGATTTTCTCTTCCTATATATATTGTGGTATCGTCGGGGATACCTTTGAGAAGCTTTCCGCGTTCGCTGTTATCGTCGAGCAGCTCCAGCACGGCTCTCGCCGAAGCAAGACTGTAATCGCGCTGTGACAGCAGCTTTGTCGCGCCCTTGACGTAAACGTCAACTCCCGCCGCCTCGCTGCACGCGTCCATAAGCGCCATAAGCATATCGGGCATCAGAAGTCCGAGTTCTCCGAAGCCCGCCGCGAAGGTCTGGGCAAAGGCTCGGTTTACACCCGAGAGCGGAAGTCCAGCCGCTTTTTCGTTAAGCGCTCTGTCAAAGACGTTGAGCATAGCGGGCGTGATGTCGAAGTCACATCTGAAAAGCCTGCTCTTTACCATTCCCTGCGAGGTTATCAGTACGAGCATCGAGGTGCTGCGTCCCGTCGGGACGAACTTTATCTTGTAGACTCTCGCCTGTTCGCCTGTCGGTGTAGTCGCCAGCGCCGCGGTGTCGCACAGCTCCGAGAGAATCTCAGCAGCGGTCGACAGCACGTGCTCGGGAGCGTCCGCGCTCCTGTCGAGCCTGCCCGTGACGTAAGCCCTCAGCTTTTCGTCAAGCGGCTTTGGCGTCATAAGGTTGTCGACGTAGTACCTGTAGCCGAGCTCGGTGGGTACGCGTCCCGCCGATGTGTGCGGCTGTCTCAGATAGCCCGAGGCGGTGAGGTCGGCAAGCTCGTTTCGGATCGTAGCGGAGCTTACGTTAAAGCCGTCACCGTTCTGCAGCAGCTTCGAGCCCACAGGCTCGCCTGTCGCGATGTAGTTCTCAATAACAGCGGCGAGGATTTTCTGCTTTCGTAAAGCAATACTCATAATTCTCGCCTCGTTTTCTGTTGATTAGCACTCTAAGAGGTCGAGTGCTAACTGCTACATTTATAATTTAGCATTAAAGTCAGTAAAAGTCAATACCCTTTTTGCAATTTTTTCTTTTTGTTCATATTAAGGCGTATACCGTGAATTTGCGGTGAGGGCTTAACTCAGCTTACTGTCACATCGCGCGATATTGACATCCTCCCCCGACGACTGTATAATAGTTGAAAAGTCCTGAAAGGAGAGAAAGCTATGGCAGTAAACGTTCTTTATCTCGCGGTGTGGGCGATTCTCGCCGCGTACTGTATATATTCTGCCCACAAATACGGCGCTATACTTTACCTTCTCGGCGGATTCTTTGTCTTTATGTTCGGCTGGAGGCTTGCCGACACGATAATCACGGACGTCAGCCTCTTTAGCGGCACATACGGAATCATATTCCGCGCGGTGGCGGCGGTGTTCCTCGTTGTGGTACTCGTATACTATTTTCTGCTGAAAAAGAACCGCGGACACTAAATATTGTGTGCCGAAAAAAATTTACAACTATTTTGAAAAAATTTTAAAAAACACTTGCATTTTTGGGATAATGATGGTATTATCATATGTACGTGACTAAGAATATTATAGTTTTTATCAATTAAGGAGGTGCGACCATGCCTAACATTAAATCAGCTAAAAAGCGTGTTAAGGTTATCGCTACAAAGACTGCTCAGAACAAGGAAACAAAATCCGCACTCAAGACCGCTATCAAGAAGGCATATATTGCTATCGACAATAACGCTGATAATAAGACAGACGCGGTTAACTTCGCTGTAAAGAAGATTGACCAGGCTGCGGCTAAGGGTATCCTTCATAAGAACAAGGCTGCAAGAAGCAAGTCTAATCTGGCAAAGCGTCTTAACGCTTCTGCGTAACTTTGAATTCAGAGACTGTCCTTCGGGACAGTCTTTTTTCATTTATTTTTTTGTTGACTTTTTGCGATAAAATGGTTATTATATTAGTATACAATTGTACTCGGGAGGTCTGACCATGCAGAAGAAAAGTAAATTAGCCATAATCATCGGTGTTATTTCGTTTGTAGCTGCTCTAAGCGCTGCGCTCACTGCTTTCTTTATCGTTAGAGATAAGAAGAAAAAAGATGACGAGGAACTCATGGAGTACCTCGACTGCGCAATCGAATAATCACTTAAAGCTGTCCTCGCGGCAGCTTTTTCTTTTACTTGCCAAAACACGGCTGATAATATATAATGTATAAAGCAATATACGGAGAGTGAAATTATGGCACAATGGACCGAAATAAAAATTTCAATAAACGCCTCGGATATCGACCGCGCGAGCGACATCGCCAATATGGTGGTTCCCTACGGAATTTATATCGAGGACTACTCCGCGCTTGAGCAGCAGGTTCAGGAGATCGCGCACGTTGATCTTATCGACGAGGATCTGCTCGCAAAGGACAGGAGCAAGGCGTTTATTCATATCTATCTCGAGCCCGACGTTAACCCCGCCGAGTCGCTGGCGTTTTTGTCGGAGCGTTACACAGCCGAGGGCATAGCCCATGAGCTCGACACGGCGGCAACAATGGACGAGGACTGGCGCAACAACTGGAAAAAATTCTTCAACCCCACGCCTGTCGGCGACAGGCTGCTGATTCGTCCCACGTGGCGCGATGACTACGACGCTGAAGGCAGGGTGGTGCTCAACATCGACCCGGGTCTCGCGTTCGGAACGGGCAGCCACGAGACGACACGTCTGTGCCTCGAGACGATCGAAAAGTATCTCAGGAAAGGCGACACGGTTCTCGACGTCGGATGCGGCAGCGGAATCCTCGCGATAGCCTCGCTTCTGCTCGGAGCGGACAGGGCGATCGGAGTCGATATCGACCCCGTAGCAGTGAGAACGGCGCGCGAAAACGCCGAGCTCAACGGAGTATCGGAGCGTTTTGAGGTCGCCGTAGGCGATTTAACGGAAAAAATTTCGGGAAAATTCAACTTAATTGTTGCAAATATCGTGGCAGATGCTATAATTAATCTGTCTGAGGGCGTGCGTGAGTTTATGACGCCCGACACGGTATATATTATGAGCGGTATAATCGATACCCGCGGCGACGAGGTTGCCGAGGCAGTCGGACGTAACTTCGATATAATCGAAAGATACGAGGACGGCGGATGGGTGTGTCTTGCCGCAAAACTTAAATAATCGGAGGATTAAAATGAAGAAAAATAAAAAAGACAGTATCAACTTATTCTTTTCGGCGTTTCTGATTATCGCCTTTATCGTATGCACATACTTCTTCTCGAGCTTTGCCGAGACTGCTGATATGCAGAAAATCAAGCCTCTTATCTACGCCTGTGTATTCGCCGTATTCGGTCTGCTCGTTTTCTACGCTACACGCGTAGGCGAGGGCAAGGCAGTAAAGCGCTTCAGCGTTGTTACGCTTATCGTGCTTGATATCCCCGCGCTCTACATCGTACTCGCGGGCTTAGTCAGCGGACTTCCTCTCCATGAGCAGATAAGCTCCGCGTCAATTATGTATTTTCTCGCGGCGGCGGCGCTCGGTTACGGCGTTCCCTATACTTTCCTCAGCGGCTTCGAAACTGCCCTCGAGGAAAGTGAAGAGGACAGTGAGAAAAAGGTGCTCGAGGGCGGAATAGAGGCTGACCTCGAGGAAGCCTCACCCGAGGAGGAAGCTCCCACATACGAGTCCGACGCCGACGAAATAGTCGTTGACGGCGAAGAGCTGGCGGAAGCGGACGAAATGGTTGACAGCGAATAAAAATATTACAGGGCGGTTTTGATAGCCGCCCTTTTTTCTTTACAGAGGTTTGATTGATTCCGCCGTTGATGGTGTTTGCCGTTTTTTGGTACGTTTAGACAGGCTGACAAGAGCGCCCGACGGCGCTTTTTTCTTTGTTGCCTTGACAAATTTTGTAAATAGATTTATCATTAAAACAGATATATTCGGGAGATGGTAAAAATGTCTTTAAATGATAACAACAGGACTAAAGCATATAACGGAAAGGACGAATCCCCAAGACGCAGACGTACCGCACGCACAGAGGATTACGGCGACGGCTTCGGCGCGCCTGAGCAGGATTACGCTCCTGCGCCCGAGAAGCCCGCACAGAATCCTGCGGCTCCTGCTTCTCAGCAGCGCCGCGGAGATTCTCAAAAAAATCCCCGCAACAACAAAAACCGACAGGATACTAAGAAGAAAAACGCTATAATTATTGCCATAACCGCGGCGATAGTCGTTATTATCGTGATCGTCGTTGTTGTATGTGCGTTGGCGGGCAAGTCCTCCGACAGCCGTACCGACAGCGCGGCTCAGTCCGCTACAGCCACAACAGCTACCGAGACTGAGAGCACAACCGCTGTTGAGTCCACAAGAGCCGACGCGGAGGTCGAGTCCGTTACAGAGGAAGTGACCGCAGCGCCCGAAACAGAGCCCGAAACAGAGCCTCAGCCTGAGACGGAAGCTCCCACAAAGGCAGCGGCAGTGGAAACACAGCCCGCGACAGAACCTCCCACAGAGACCGACCCCATTATTGATGACGCGACTGAGGGTGAGGATGATAATGGTAATGTCAGCGGCAACGACGATGAGATCGATATTGACCTGGTAGACGAATTTGAATGATGTTCAGGATGACTTCCTTCATCCTAAGGAGAGCATGAATGCCCACGGCTCTCCCGAAAATCTGTGGGCAGAAAGGCAAAAAGATGAACGAAAAAAGAAGATGCCCCAATTGCGGCGCGTTTCTGAGCAGCGACGACAGCACCTGCTACGTATGCGGAGAAGAAGTCAGTTTCGAAAGCGAGCAGCCGTCATACGAAAGCAGAGAAGTATATGAACTTGAAAGGGACACGGATTATGTAACGCCCGTCAGCTTTGATGAAGCGGTGGGTGTACCGCCCGAGGAGAGAATGCCGTTTGATGACAGCGATTTTGTAGAGCCCTATGAGGACGAGGACGCGCCGAAACAGAAAGGCGGCTCAAAAACAGTAATTATCGTCTGTGCCATAATAGTCGTTCTCGCGCTCGTCGGCGCGGGCGTGTTCGCCTTTATGACAGGAATGTTCAAAAAGAAGGATGATTCCGCGGGCGCTTCGGCTGAGAAGATCACAGTGTTCTTCGACAGACCCTCCGACCAGATAAATCTTATCGACGCAAAGAAGAATGTATATGTCTGGAGCAGCGACGTTTTGCTCAGCTACACTCTCGACGGCGATGTAAAGAAAAAGGGCTGTACCGTAAACAACGAGTATGCCAATCTCTGGGAGTGTGAAATCCCTGCGGGTTCTCAGGACGTTTACTTTGAGAACACCGAGGGCACAATAAAGACGGAAACAGTATCCGCTCCACAGGATATGACCGTTTATTATGTGACCGATACCGCGATAGGCGAGAACGGTCTGCCGCTTGACAGCTGTGATATCCACGGCTTCAGCAACAACTTCGGTATAAATTATCAGACCGAAACAACCGCTCCCGCCACAGAAACCGCTAAGCCTACAGAGACCGCTTCCTCCTCCGAGGAGACGACCGAGGAGACCTCGGAGCCCGAGACCGCCACAGAGCAGACCGACACAAGCTACTACACGGTCTCTCTGCCCGATGAATGGCGCAACGGCTCCGTTGATATCGTGACCGACGACAACAAAACGGTTTACTACGACAACTACAACCATTCGATGTACGATATGGGAATGCTGCTCGCGGTGTATGTTTACGACTCCGACGACACATCCTACAAGGAGAAGAAGTACACCAAGGCTATTAAGTCGTCCGACGGCTCAAAGATCATCGTAATCGAAACTCCGAGCGGAATCGAGTTTGCCGACAGCGACGAAACAGCGGTCGAGGAGTACACGAATCTCTCAAAATACACAAAACAGGTAATCAATTCAATTTCGGTCAAGTAACTGAAATATGAAATTTTATGGAGGATAATAATGGGTTGTGATCACAACTGCTCCTCGTGCGGCGAGAGCTGCGGCAGCAGAACAGCTCCGCAGGATCTGCACGAGCAGCTTAATGCGTTCAGCTCCGTGAAGAAGGTAATCGGAGTAATTTCGGGAAAAGGCGGCGTAGGCAAGAGCCTCGTCACCTCCACCCTCGCGGTGACTATGAGCCGCCGCGGCTATAAGACGGCGATTCTTGACGCCGACATTACGGGACCGTCGATTCCCCAGGCGTTCGGTATCCATACCCGCGCTAAGGGCAACGACAGCGGGATCTATCCCGAAACCTCAAAAACAGGTATCGACATTATGTCCATCAATCTCCTGCTCGAGAACGAGACTGACCCCGTCGTATGGCGAGGCGCCCTGATTTCGGGTACGGTAAAGCAGTTCTGGACAGACGTTATCTGGGCTGATGAGGATTATATGTTTGTCGATATGCCCCCCGGAACGGGCGACGTCGCGCTGACGGTATTCCAGAGCATTCCCGTTGACGGTATCATCATCGTTACCTCACCGCAGGACCTTGTCTCGATGATCGTTTCCAAGGCGGTCAAAATGGCTCAGATGATGAACATTCCGATTTTAGGAATTATCGAGAATATGAGCTATTTTAAATGTCCCGACTGCGGTAAGGAGCACCGCATCTACGGCGAAAGCGATATCGAGAAGATCGCCGCCGAGTATGACACCAAGGTGCTCGCAAGGCTCCCGATCGACCCGAACCTCGCCAAAGAGGTTGACAGGGGAATGATCGAGCTCTTCGACGGCGACTTTATGGAAAACGCCGCCGACGAGCTGGAAAAGTTAACGGAAAAGTAAATCTTAATACAGCAAAAGGGGTTGGCTCGAAAGAGCCAACCCCATATTCTTTAAAACTTTTCTCACTTCTCCACAGGCGTGCCGCAGAAGTTGCAGAAGTAGTCGTCCTCGCCGAGCGGTCTGCCGCAGCCTGAGCACTTTTTTGCCGTCGAGCCTACGCCCTTAACGCCCTGATACGGGATAACGTCCTCGCTCTCGGCGGGCTCCTCGCCCGAGGGTTCGATTACGAGGTCCTCGGTGACCGCGCGCAGATAGAAATAGTATTTAAACGCGACAACCGCGATCAGAACCTGAGATATGCCCGAAAAAGCGGTTGAAGTCCAGTTTGCCGCGACAGCAACGGTCTGCTCGGGCGCAACCTGGAGTGTTATGTAAAGCTGAACAACGATGGAAATAACGACCGAAACGAGGCTTGTGATCGCGAACACAAGCGCCGCGTCGCTCTTTACAATATATATAGACGAATAACTCTTTTTGATTGAGTTGACGAACATCAGCTGAGAAATTGAGTACAGCAGCAGGAAAGCCGAGAATCCGATTGCCGCGGGCAGCGCCGCGATTCCGAAATCGGGAAGCTCAACGAGCGTGACAACTCCGAAGAGAATGAGAAATACAGCCGCTATAATGCTTAAAACAAGCGCGATAACGGCGTTGATTTTGAATACAATGGTCGGAGCCGCCAGAGATGCCGTATCTTTCCTCGACATAATGTAGAAGAGCAGAAACGCCACCGCGATAAGCAGAGGAAGGAGGGAGAGCCCCGTGTACGAGTCGCCTATCTCGAGCTTGCCCGACGACAGATGGTACTTTTCTCCGAGCTTTGAGATCTCCGAAGATATCATATTCAGCATCGCGTTCGACTTAAATTGGAACTGAGGAACAGTGCTGACGATCTCGGAGACGGCAGTCGACAGAAAAGCAGCAATCGCGGTTATAAGAATAATCGGCTTGCCAAAGAAATCTTTTAATAGCTTATTGTTTTCCTTATAAGGATTCATAATTATTTCCATAGCCTTTCCGCCCACAAATAAACATTGAAAATTTTACGACCTTACCGTGGGCAGATAAGGTGTAAACGGAAAATCAGTCAATGCTCGCTGCCGTTTGCGGCAAACTGAGCGGATAACATAAATCTTGACAGTGTGATTTTAACACTATCACCTCTGCATATTATTCTATAATATCCCGCGCGAAAGGTCAAGCAAATCGACTCGTATAATGATGAAAAAGAGCGATGTTTAGCGAATAATGAAAAAATTAAAAAATTTTTAAAAAACTTTGAAAAAAGGCTTGACTTTTGTGCCTGTTTGTAATATAATTCAAATGTTGTCCGCGAGAAAAGAGTTTTCAACAATTCTTAATATTTCGCGGCGCAAGAACCTTGAAAATTAAACAACGAAAGTACAG
>JAHLBL010000572.1 GCA_020625635.1 bacterium | reverse complement strand
CCTTGATAAGCTCCGTCGCCATCGAGCTTGAAGCGATCGCGCTTGCGCAGCCGAAGGTTTCAAACTTCACGTCGGTGATGATATCGTCGTCGATTTTCAGGTACATCTTCATAATGTCGCCGCACTTGGCGTTGCCGACCTCGCCGATTCCGTCCGCGTCCTCAATAACGCCGAGGTTGCGCGGCTTCAAAAAGTGATCCATAACTTTATCGCTGTATAATGCCATTGTGAAAAATCCTCCTATTTCAAGATAAATTCTTTTTTGCCTTCCGTCAGGTCGCGCCAGACGGGGGAGAAGCT
>JAHLBL010000571.1 GCA_020625635.1 bacterium | reverse complement strand
GTAATTCTCGGCGTATCCGAGGGCGCGGGTAAGTATATGTGCGGTTACAAGACTGTTGTAGGTATGGTTACCGCTATGCTCGAGGAGCTCAACATCACTGTTCCCGTAGCTCTTCACCTCGACCACGGCTCCTACGAGGGCGCTAAGGCTTGTATCGAAGCAGGCTTCAGCTCCATTATGTTCGACGGCTCTCACTATCCCATCGACGAGAACGTAGCAAAGACAAAGGAACTTGTTGCTACATGTAACGAGCTCGGTCTCTCCATCGAGGCTGAGGTTGGTTCTATCGGCGGCGAAGAG
>JAHLBL010000570.1 GCA_020625635.1 bacterium | reverse complement strand
TACAATGTATAAAGGAAAGAAGCACCCTTTGGCTTATCTTAATGATATTGCCTTGTGGGTACTTCTTTTTGTTATGGTGGGGACTGCTTTGCTTATCTTTATTATTGACAAGCTTATCGCCTGAAATGTCGCCGCACAGCTACAAATCGGACTAAACCCAACGGCGGGAAAAAGGTCACACCGGACCTTTTTCTTTTTCCGCCTTTCGAGCCCAGCAGTCCCGATTCTGTCTAAAACAAAAAGAAGCACCCTTGTGGGTCAATATCATTTAGTTAAGAAACAAGACACTCACGAAAAGTG
>JAHLBL010000057.1 GCA_020625635.1 bacterium | reverse complement strand
TTCGAGGAAGTCCACTTCGGCTTAGAAACGCCGTAGGGCTTGGGAGCGGTTGCCTTGCTGCCCTTTGCCACGAACCAATAGCCCTTTGTCATATACGCGGTGTACTTGACGGTGTTGCTGCCCTTCATCTTTAACGTGATAACAGCCTTGCCCGTGTGCTTCGGCGTGATGGTGAAGGTGCCGCTGTTGTTGGGGGTAAACTCAAAGCTTACCGTGGCGGCTTTCTTGTTGCTGCTCTTTACCTTGAGGTTAGCTCTGGCGTAAGCTTCGTTGCCCGTGTAGGTGAAGGGGAGGGTTTTCTTTTCCTCGCCGAGCTTGCCCGATTTGGACTTTATCGAGATAACGTCAGGCTCGCCGTAGTCGACGCAGAGACTGTATTTGCCCGCGCCCGAAATGGTGAGCTTGTACGTCTTGTCCTTAGTCAGATAGCAGCTGTATGTACCGGGATTCTGGGAGCCTGAGTTGTAGTCGTAATCAGTGCTGCTGAGCCTGAAGGTCTGGCTGCCCGACTGTGATGCAAAGGTAACATTCATATTTGATGATTTGGACATCGAGAAGGTATAGGTGTTGTTATAGCTTGTCATAACCACGCCGTAGAGCGTAAGAGGCTCATCGACCGAGTCGTTATAGATTTTGCCGAACGTGAGGTCGTAGCTCTTGTTGGCGGCGTTAGCCGTAACAGGCACCATAAACAATCCGATAACCATTACCAGTGATAATAGTATAGATACTGTTTTTTTCTAAATTATCGCTCCTTTAAAAGTTGCTTTAGCATATTTATCTTATCATTGTTTGTATTTGCTGTCAATGAAAATAGTATAAAATACATATAATTTAAATGAGTTTTAGATAATTATAGACAATTCAGCCAATATCTGTTATGATAATTATACTGTTTAAGGTAAGGGTTTCCTTGAGCGGTATTAAAAAAGGGGAGAGAGTCGAATGCTGAATCCGATTGCTCAGAAAAAGGAGAAAAAGGTCGAGTTTGTCGAGCTTATATACGATTTGATTTTTGTATACATAATAGGCAGAAACAACTCGCTGCTTCACCATATAACCGACGGGTTTGTGGATACCGCGTCGTTTATGGCGTATATCCTGTGTACGCTGGCGGTTATCCAGATTTGGAATTATTCAACTTATTATATGAACATATACGGCAGGAAGAGCGTAAGGGAGCACGTTTTTCTGTTCCTGAATATGTTCCTGCTCTACTTTCTCGGCGAGGGTACGCGCGCGGACTGGTACGGTTACCACACTATGTATCATATCGCGTGGGCGCTGATTCTGCTGAATATCGGCACGCAGTATGTTATTGAGCTTCGCAGTCACTGCGAGGAGCTGAACCGCAGACAGATCATATCTATGGCGGCGATCCTTTACGGAGAGGCTGTCGCTGTCGGGCTTGCCGTGGTGGAGTACAATTTATTCGGGACCTCGTGGATGTCGCTCGCGGCGATACTGCTGGGGATGTTCTTCGTATTTCTGCTGGGCAGGAAAAGTAAAAAGACATTTGTGGATTTTCCGCACCTGTCGGAGCGCGCTATGCTCTATATCGTGTTCACCTTTGGTGAAATGGTAATAGCCGTTTCGGGCTATTTTGACGGCACGCTGACGTTTAATACGCTGTATTTTGCGGGGATGGCGTTCCTCATCGTTGTGGGGCTGTTCCTCAGCTACGGCGTTTTCTACGACCGCATAATCGACCGCGAGAAAAACACAAACGGACTGATGTATATGCTGCTGCATATCTTCATAATCTTTGCTCTGAACAACATAACTAATTCGCTCGAGTTTATGCGCGACGAGGAGATAAGCCTCGTGCCGAAGATCGATTTTCTTATAGGCTCGTTCGTGCTGTTCTACATCTTTATGTTTGTTATGGGGGCGCTTTACTCGAAAAAACGCTGTGTGCTCGGTTCGGGCTTTGTGCTTTCGACCGTTTCGGCAGCTACGGCGTTTATCGTGCTGATGATTCTGTTCAGAGAGAATATGTACGTCAACATCGCTGTATCGGCGGCGTTTGTGTTCGCCGAGTTCGGTGTTATATACTACAACGCGCGTCGCGCGGAGTGAGGAGATTCCGATATGAAAAAACACCTGTTTTCAAACCTCGGCAAGGCTCTTCACAGTTCGGGAGGGCGTTTTGAAGCCGCGCCGTACGACCCCGAAAAGCAGTACGCCGTAATACGCAGCTCGATCTGTACGGGCGAAAAGGTCGCGGGCTTTCGTGATAAACACGACGGGCATTTTACGGAGGTAATGCTGATTCGTTCTCCCAAGGATGAGAAGGAGTTCAGGGAGACGTATAAAGTCGATAGCATAAAAGTGGAATACTGATAAAAAGGGGCTGAACACAGCCCCTTTGAATTATGTACAAAAAAGCGTCCTGTATGGACAGAACGCTTAAAGAAACGTTTCAGCTTCCCAACTACCGATAAAAGTACTGAAGTTGCGGATCGAATTGTCGAGTAAACTTTGCGGTGGAGTTGTGCCGCCGCCGCTTCCGCCGCTTCCGCCGCCTTCGCCTGAGTATAAGAGAACATCTGCTATTTCCAGTTCATCAACAGATAATACGGGTGAAGAGTATTTTTCTTTCAAAACAGACGCCTCCTTTACAGATATCATTCCAAATATACACTCACGTTTTATATGATTATTACAATTTTGTCAATAGCTTTTTAAAGAGTTTTCACAATTTATTCGATTTTTTGTATAATATGATTACAAAATGAGAGAAAATAGATGGATGTCGGCTCGGAAGCTGATTTTTATTTGCTTTTGTTTCGGCGCATTTTTCTCCTGATTGTTTTGAAAATGCTCTCGTTTCTGAGCTGCTCGAGTTCTTTTTCCGTTGTATTGAGCTTTTCGGTGAGGGCGGCGTTTTTGTTTTTGAGCTTCGAAATTTTTTCATTTCGGGCTGAGAGCTTTTCTTTATAGGAGTTGTTTTTCTCCTTGAGTGCGGATACCTTTCCTTTAAGCTCGTTTATTTTTTCGCCGCGCTGCTTGTACTTCAGTTTTTGTTCTTTAAGCTCCCGCTTGATTTCAACCTCTTTTTCGTGCTTGCGGTGGTCGTCCTCAAACCAAAGCTCCAGCGCCTTTTTCATAACGTCGTGGCGCCACTGAGTTACCTCCTGTTCGGTGTAGGTCGTTTTTTTCAGCTCGTCGGCGGTTCCTGTTTCCTTCGACGCGGTTTCGATAAACTCCCGGATGCGAGCGATTAGCTTTTCGCGGTAGGGGAGGAAGTCGTCTCTGTTAGAGGGCGGATTCAGAAAAACATAGCTGTATTCGCCGCGGGCTATCTCGTCGACCGAGTAGTGATACAGAAAGTCGTAATACGGCTCGAACCGCGTGTCGTCCTCGTTCCCGCGGACGAGAAGTACGGGTACGCCCATAGCGAGGCACGGCAGAGCGCAGTGCAGGCGTTTTGTAACGACACAGCGCGCGTTCTGGTAGACGGTAAGCAGCTCCTCGACAATCTCGCGCCTTTTGTCCCACGGCAGCGTTTCGTCACGCTCGCGGAGGTGCGAAATCTCTCTGACCTCGATTTTTTCGTCGAGAACTCCGTGAAGCTGCTCGCGCGCTTTTTTCGCCACGTCAACAAGACAGACGTAGCTGCCCTTGTCGTCCCGCTCGGGCATACGCGGAAGCGTCATCGTAATACAGCCGCTGAAAAACGCGTTCACGCCGATTTTTGAGAGGTTGTTCATCGTAAACATATCGCGGCAGCCGACTGGACCGTAGGCGTTGAGGTAGTCGCCGCCGATACCCTCGAGGAACTCGTATTTCAAGGGCGTTCCGTACCACTGGCGGGCGAGCTGATGGTCGGCGTAGTGAAAGCCCGTCATAAGCGGATAAATGTATTTTGACGGCGGCCAGTTCCATTTCTGCCACATATACCACGCGTTCATAATTACAGCCACGGGCTCTCCGTTTTCACTTTCGAAGGAGTCGATGTGCTCGCGGTCGATAAAACAGTCTATCCTCGGCAGAAACCTTTCCGTGGCGTACGCCTGGATATCGTCGCCGATGTTCATATTGCTTTTGTTAAACAGAATTCCGTATTTCATAGCGCGCTTCCTTTTCTTATACTAAACACATTGTAACAGAAAAAAGAATGCGCAGTCAATATTTTTTATAAGTTTCACATAAACAATAGCTAAAAACAGGTTGAAGATTTGTGAATCACGTGATATACTTATAATAGCTAAGCTTTCAGATAAGCATTTAATTTGAAAAGATTTAATCACAGGAGGGATTAATAAATGATTGGTATTATTTGTGCTTTGAAAATCGAGGTCGAGGGACTTAAAGCGATAATGGAGGAACCCGAGGTTACGAAAAAAGCGGGTCTCGAGTTTTTCAGCGGAAAGATTTTCGGCAAGGACGTCGCGCTTCTGGAGTGCGGAGTAGGCAAGGTCAACGCCGCAGTAGGCACTCAGATAATGATTGACCTTTTCCAGCCTGATGTTGTTATCAACTCGGGTATCGCGGGAAGCCTCTCCAAGAACATTACCGTAGGCGATATCGTTGTTTCCAGCGACTGTGTAGAGCACGATATCAACTGTACCGAGCTCAACGAGCCCAGAGGTCAGATCTGGTTTACCGACGAAAAGCGCATCGATATTCCCGCCGACAAGGAGGTTGTCGATAAGCTCACCCAGTGCTGCCAGAATCTCGGCGCTCACGTAAGAGTCGGCAGAATCGCAACGGGCGATATTTTTGTCGTCTACAGAGCGAAGCGCGAGTTCATCGCGTTTGAGTTCGACGCTGTCTGCTGTGAGATGGAAGGCGCGGCTGTAGGTCACGTTTGCTATATGAACAAGGTTCCGTTCGCAATCCTGCGCTCGATCAGCGACGACCTCAAGTTCAACAAGGTCGAGAACTACGAGGAGTTCAAGCAGCTCGCCGCCGACAGAGCCGTAAAGGCAATCAAGAAATTCATCCAGATGGATTGATGAAAATATTTCAGCCCTGACCGTCGTTTCGGTCAGGGTTGTTTTCTGTTAATAAGGAGACGGGCTTAAAATCTGTAATTAAGCTAAATTGCCGCTTAGCGTAAGCGAAATTAGCTGAGGCTGACCTATTGGTCAGCCTCGCGTTGATTATTTAACTTTTACTTTGATCTTGAAGCTTACGCCGTTTACGGTGAGGGTGACTGTTGCCTTGCCCTTCTTCTTGAACGCCTTGATAACTACCTTCTTCGCTGTTTTCTTGGAGGTTATCTTGGCTATCTTCTTGTTGGTGGTTTTGTACTTGTTGTTCACGGAACCTGCCTTGCCCGTAATATTGACGGTCAGCTTCTTGCCCTTTGAAATCTTATAGGTCGTCTTTTTGCTGAACTTCTTCTTGCCGATTTTGATGGTCGGCGAGGTCTTAACGGTTAACTTGCACTTGAGCTTTTTGCCTGTGGCGAGGGTTACCGTTACGGTAGCCTTGCCCTTCTTGAGAGCGGTGATCTTGCCCTTCTTTGTAACAGTCGCGACCTTCTTGTCGGAGGACTTGAAGCTCTTTGCCTTGCCGTTAGTTACCTTGAGCTTGAGCGTTGCGCCCGCCTTGAGCTTTGCCGAAGTCTTGTTGAGCTTAGCCTTCTTGGTTTCGGGAGTAACGGGATCGTCGGGCTCTTCGGGCTCGAAACGGGCTGACATCGTCTTGATCGTGTAGTCCGCCTTTGCGGTGTCGCTCGTGTCGCTGCCGACCTTAACGGCCATAGCCTGAACGGTGGTGTTCGCGATAAGCATGAGCTCCGCCTTTTCCTTTGCCTTTTTGCCGTTTGTTTCGCTCGGCGCGGTGCCGTCGGTGGTGTAGATGATCGTCGCCCCTTCCTCGGCTGTGATCGTGAGCTCGGTGTCTCTGTCGACCTTGCCCGCCATTACGGAGAGCACGGGAGCCTTGAGCGCGGTCTTTTTCTCAACCGTGAGGATTTCGCCGTAGGGAGTCGAGGGGTTAACGCCCGCGTAGCTCTTTACGCCGCTTTCTACCTTGAGAGTAACCTCGTCGTCAGCCGCGAGCTTAGCCGCGAGCTTGACCGTTCTTGTGTAGCTCGGAGCCGCGCCGTCGTAATTGATGTTTGACGGAGCCTTTTCGCTGTCGAGCTTTTCGACTGTAAAGGAGATCGCCTTTCCTTCGTAATCCGTAATCGAGAAGTTGCTCTTGGAGAGCGTGCTCTCGTCCATATACTTGCTGAAGGTGATGTAGATTCCGTCCGTCTTTGCGAGAACGCTCTCGACCTCGGGAGCCGCGTAGCTGACGAGAGGAATGTTTACATCGAGCTGAGGAGGCATAACGGGGAGGTAGTTGTAGTCGCCGTGTGTGACTGTAGCTTCCTTGTCGGCGTTGCTGCTGCCTGTCTCGTAGCCGTCCTTTTCGGCGGTGACGTACCACTCGCCTTCGGGAACATCCCAGTTGTAATAGCCTTCGCTGTTGGAATAAAGCGGGTTATCCTGGTTGAGATAATCGCTGTCGTCCCAGAAGAACATCGGCTCGTCGGCGCTTAAATACTTGTAAAGGCTTACCTTTGCGCCCTCTACGGGATTCGAGAGCACTGCCTCGTATACGATACCCGACGGATCAAGGCTGGGCGTGATGTTTACGTCTGAGGATGTGGCGCCGCCTAAACCGCTCGAGCCGCCGCCGTCGATCGGATCCTCAAGGTTCTTGCCCATACCCGCGGCAACTTCCTTACGGGTTTTGACATTAGCGCCCATACTCTTATGACTTTTGATGATATCTTCGTCGTTTTTGATGTATTCCTTTTCTTTTTTATCCTCTTCGAGGTATTCGCTGTACTCCTGGATGAATTCCTTTACCGCCTTCTGAACTCTGGCGTCGCGTGTGTCCGCCGCGGCAGAGAGCAGGAAGCTTACAGAGTCGAATACGAGAGCTGCCGCTGTGCCGTATTCGGGGATAAGGCTGGAGATAAGCGAAGCCCACTCGAGCGAGTCTGTGCAGTTCTTGGTGAAGCTCTGCTGTGTCTGGGAGTCCTCGACCGCCTTCTGGATCGCGGTGAGCTTGTCGGCAACAGCGCGTGTTTTCCTTATCATTGTGTCAGCGGTGTACTCATCCGTTGAGTAGTTGCCGAGCCAGCCGTTCGAGTTGTCCTTTGTGGAGTTGGCTACAGACTTGATGTTGCCCCAGTAGCGCATATTGTCGCGGAGCTGCTTTTCGAGGTACTCAAGACCGTCGTTCGCTGTGCCGTTCTCCTTATGAGTAGCCTCGTTGACGCGGTTCAGTGTAAACGTCGTGACCGCGCCGCCGATGGATTCACGTGTGAGTCCGACCTCGAGCATACTCTTGCTGCCCTTGACATGGCGCTGGAGGCTCTGCTCGATGCAATCCATCTCATTGAGAGCGAGAGGATTCTTCCAGCCCCATTTCTTCAGACTGAACGGAGCGTCCTTTGAGATCGTTTTTGTGCCTGTGACATAGGTGTTTGAGGCGAATTTGCTGTAAGCCGCGCCGCCTATCGAGATAACACCCGAGCACCATGTGTCAGCCTTGATGCTTCCCGCGTCGATGCTGAAGTCGATACCCGACCATTTATTGCCGTCGCCCGAGACCTCGGGAGCGGAAGCGCCCGAAGCAGCCTTTGACTTGCTGTCGGAGCCCGAGGCGGAAATCATATGGACGTTTGCGGGAGTGTAGGAGTAAGGCGCGTCAGTGCGGCAGGGAATCTGGCTCGCCGCGGTGTGGATAGGTGATTTCGCGCCCGGTGAGATAGTCGCGGACTGTATGCGCATCCACTTGCCTGTGACAGTGTCGAAGCTGTAGGTTACGTCGAGCTGTGAGCCGAGCATCTTGCTCTTTGTGTCGCCGCCCTTGTCCTCGGTCGATTTCTGGAACAGTCTGGGATCGTCCTCGGTTTTCTTTATACCGCTGTAGACCTTCTCGACTGTAGGACTCGGAACAGGCATAGCGTAACGGTCGTAGTAGAATGTGCCTGTGAACATAAACATCTGGTGTCCCGTAGCCTCGTCGGTGTAGGTTGATGCTACATAGCCCTTGTACTGGAACTCCTGCTGGCGAAGCTTGAAGTTCTGTCTGGTGTATGTCCAGGGCTGGCTGTCGTTGTAGGTACGCAGGATATACTTGTTATCGGGAGCCTTTTCGGCTGCTTTCTCGGGAGTTGTGGATACGAACAAGCCCGCGCCCGAGCCCTTGTTCAGCATCCAGGTCATTGCCTCGTGAGCCTGCTCGTTGGTGAGAGGCTTGCCTTCTTCCTCTTCCTCTTTATCCTTTTCGTCGCCCGAGGGCTCCTTGTCCTTATCGGAGCCCTGATCCTTCAGGTACTCTTTATACAGCTCGCTGAGCCAGCCGTTGTAGTCAAGTCCGTTTTTATAGCTGTTGTCGTCGGACTTTTCGCCGCCGACGCGCTTGAGCGCCTGACTTACATCGTATTCCTCTCCGTCAAAGGTTACCTTAGTGGAGGTGTTTATCTCCTTTGACATAAATACTGTCTTAACACCGTTGATGAAGCCGTCGTTGCCGAGCTTGAAATTATCTGTGGAGAAGACTTTTCCGTCCTTTTTCGCGGGAACCATAATGGTTTTGCCGAATGTGGTACGGACCTTGAAGAATACCTTGGCGGTGACCTCCTTGCCGTCTACCTCGTATGTGAGGTCGTCGAGCATATCGTCATTGTTGAATTTCGCGAACAGGCAGTAGTTTTTGTCCTTAGCCCAATCAGGGGTGTAGGAGAAGTTGTACTGCCCCTTGAACGGTAGGTTCTGCGCGTGCTGGAATACGTTCGATTTTCCTAACCAGATACCTTCCAGGGTAGCCTGGTCGGGAACGTACGAGCAGGAGACGGACGTCGACGTGATTTCGCCGTCAACCTCAGCCTCGGCGCGGATTTCGTGGAAAACTCCGTCGTCCGCAAAGTTAAAGTTTCCTATAAAGCTGCCCGACATATCAGACTTTGCGATGGCGCACAGAACGCCGTTGTCGTAAAGCTTGACGTCAGCAGAGGATTTTCCGACTCTTCCGCGGAAGAATACGGGGTTGGGGACGTACGACTTAATGCCGTTTTTATCCGTGACGGCGTTGCCGCCGATTTCCTCGGGCATATCGAGCGTTATCGAGGG
>JAHLBL010000569.1 GCA_020625635.1 bacterium | reverse complement strand
CAAATCTCAGCTTTGCCCAGCCGCATTACAGCTTTATTGTAAACCTAAAGAATGTTACAAATTTCTCCCGAACCGAAATAACCCTCAGCCTTGGAAACAGAACCGAATTTGTTCCCATTTCGCGCGGACATTATAAAGAATTTCGGGAAGCGTTCTTCAGATATATGGGGGTTACGGTATGAGAGTGCTTACGTCTGCATTGTCCGCGGCTGTGATTGCGGCGGCGGTTCTGTACTTCTGCGACATAAAATTCACCGTGAAAACAAAACGGCTTTACTCCTATCTTTCGACAGTCGGTAT
>JAHLBL010000568.1 GCA_020625635.1 bacterium | reverse complement strand
CCTTCGTCGACATAGATTTCATAGAGCTCCCACAGCGGATTTCTCGCTATGTACTCGTCAAAATATCTCTGCTGACTTTCAAGCGAATTTGCCTGGTCAAGCTTATCTGTCGATACACGGCAGTATGCCGCTACTCTCATTACCTGACCTGATTTTTTCATTACGTCATCTCCTTTCAACACACAAGTATATTCAAACAATTTCAAATGTCCAGATATTTTTTGCATGTGAGGCGACAATTAAGCCGCCCCATCAATTCTTTTAATACATTCCTCGCATTGCTTTTGATTCATTATTCCTT
>JAHLBL010000567.1 GCA_020625635.1 bacterium | reverse complement strand
GAAAGAATTGTAGGTTTATTTTAATGGATGATTTTATATCACACTCGGTTGAGGAAACCGAGTCGTTTGCCGAGGAATTCGGCAGACAACTGGAAGGTAATGAGATAATCGCTATGTACGGCGACCTCGGAGCGGGGAAAACCTCATTTACACGCGGTCTCGCCAGAGGTCTCGGCGTTGAGGAAACCGTTTCGAGCCCCACATTCGCGATCGTCAACGAGTACAGCGGCGATTTTCCGTTGTATCACTTCGATATGTACAGGATCGAGAGCTGGAACGACCTCGACTCGATCGGCTTTTT
>JAHLBL010000566.1 GCA_020625635.1 bacterium | reverse complement strand
CGTCCGCCGTAGATGTTCGGCAGCCACTGACCGTCGCTCTTACCGTAGTCAAGATACAGCATAGATGCAACCGCGTCAACGCGGAGACCGTCGAGGTGGAATTTATTAAGCCAGAACAGACCGCTCGCGATAAGGAAGTTTCTTACCTCGTTGCGCTCATAGTTGAAGATGAATGTACCCCAGTCGGGATGCTCGCCGCGTCTCGGATCGGGATGCTCATACAGGCATGTACCGTCGAAACGGCCGAGACCGTGTGAATCCTTCGGGAAGTGAGCGGGTACCCAGTCGAGGAATACGCCGAT
>JAHLBL010000565.1 GCA_020625635.1 bacterium | reverse complement strand
GCGTCCGCGGATCAATTCGGCTCCGCTGCTTTCAAGCTGACGTATCAGCGTTTCACTGAGTTCTTTTCCGCTCACGGCGGCGATACCGGGATAGTTGCTGATCATTTCCGCCTTATAGAGACTGCTTGTCTCCGCGCCGTTGGCGATGACTGCCACAGTTTTACCGCGGTTGACACAGGTGAGCGCGGCTGAAACACCTGCAATACCTCCGCCTATGATCACAATATCATATCTGTCTTTCATAGTCATAGTTTTTCCTCACAAAGCTGCTTCAACGGCTTTTCTGACTTCCTTCATATCCG
>JAHLBL010000564.1 GCA_020625635.1 bacterium | reverse complement strand
TTAAGACAGCTTGTGTTGATTCTTCCGGTCGCGTGGGCGTTGTCGCAGCTTATCACTCCGGATTTATCCAATGCGTGGCTCGTATGGCTGACGTTTCCCTTTGCAGAAATAATTACTGCGATCATTGCGTGTGTTTTACTAAATAAAAGCCAAAAGCATAAATAAAAAACCCGCCTGTTCACAATAGTTGTGTGAACAGGCGGGTATTTTTATTCGGAGCGCTGTCATAAAGACTTGAACACGAAATGATTTGTCTGTTATACTAATTCCTGATAGAAAGTAGACTTATATTTTGCGAGGAT
>JAHLBL010000563.1 GCA_020625635.1 bacterium | reverse complement strand
CCGGAGCGGGGATATTCTGACCCTTGACGATAGCCTCGTAGGTCTTGACACGTCCGACAACGTCGTCCGACTTGACCGTGAGGATCTCCTGCAGGGTGTAAGCCGCGCCGTAAGCCTCGAGCGCCCAAACTTCCATCTCACCGAAGCGCTGTCCGCCGAACTGCGCCTTACCGCCGAGAGGCTGCTGGGTGACAAGGGAGTAGGGACCCGTGGAACGGGCGTGGATCTTTTCGTCAACGAGGTGATGCAGCTTGAGGTAGTACATGTAGCCGACCGTGACGGGGTTGTCGAAGCGTTCGCCG
>JAHLBL010000562.1 GCA_020625635.1 bacterium | reverse complement strand
GTGATATCGTAGCCGCCGTTAGAATTAGCTTTTACACTTTCGACCTTGACCTTGACGGTCTCTGGCTCGTTTGTTTTCTTATCCTTTGTTATAGCGGTATTAACAGTATCGTCTGACACTACTTCGTTGTAATCCGTATAGGAGACCTCAACATTTTTAACCGAGATTTTTGAAAGATCGACTATGTCGGACTTTACCGTTGTCGTGTATTTTCCGTCTTTGGAAAACTTAACAGCGGTAGCTGTGATTGCGGCTTTTTCTTCCTCCTTGTTCTCCTTATTCCCGCCGCAAGCGGTGAAGATT
>JAHLBL010000561.1 GCA_020625635.1 bacterium | reverse complement strand
CGCACCTTGTTGCGCTGAACAATATCTTTAATATAAATCTCGCCGAACAGATTATTGAGCATAGCAGCTTTGTCCTGTTGGCTTTCTCGTAATACTACTAGAGGTATTCCGCCATACAGCATATACTGCGAAAGTCCTTCGTATTTATCTTCGCTAAACACAGACATAAATTCAGAAAAGCTAAGCGTATACATATGAACTTCATCGCCACGTCCTGCAAACTCCGTAATGATATCGCTGGACAGAAATTTAGCGTTACTTCCGGTTACAAACACGTCCATATTGTCCTTGCGCAGATAACTATT
>JAHLBL010000560.1 GCA_020625635.1 bacterium | reverse complement strand
GTATCAATCATCGTTCGTTTCAACTTTTTTAATGGCCGAGCTTACATCCTTCGCAAGCTCCATTTTCTGGAAGTCTTTATTATCGGATAGGCACATATCAAATTCGGGAGTTATGTCGAACTCCGCCTGAGCCGAGTCGAACGCGAGCTCGAGGATATGTCCGCCCTTTTTCTTATCGTCGGAGATAAAGTGGAAGTGCCAGCCCGGGGTATTGAGTCCGTCCATATAGTCGGGACAGTAGAGAGCTACAACGGTTCCTTTGATGTTGTCGTAGTTGAATTCGCGCTGGTCTGTCGCGAGAGCCTT
>JAHLBL010000056.1 GCA_020625635.1 bacterium | reverse complement strand
CTCGACAAGTTCCTCGAGGGCGAGGAGTTCACTCCCGAGGAGATCGTTACAGGCGTTTCTCAGGGCGTTAAGGACGGCTCGATCTGCCCCGTATTCTGCGGTGACGCTCACAACACCTTCGCTATCGATATGTTCCTCAACTCGCTCGTATGGCTCGCTCCCAAGGCTGATTCCAAGTCGGAGTACGGCGTTGATCCCAACGGCGATCCCGTTGAGGTTTCCGTTAACGGCGACGGCGCGGCTGCGGCTGTTGTATTCAAGACCGTAAGCGACCCGTTTGTCGGCAAGCTCTCTTATGTAAAGGTCGTATCGGGCAAGATCTCTTCCGACGTTCCCGTTATCGATATGCGTACGGGCGAGGCTGTCCGTATCACAAAGGTTCTCACCGTCCGCGGTAAGAAGCAGGAGGACACTCCCTTTATCGGCGCCGGCGATATCGGCGCTATCCCCAAGCTCGCTGACGTAAAGACAGGCGACACACTCTGTTCACCTCTGAGAAAGGTTACTCTCGACGGTGTTGAGTATCCCGTATCCTCCTACGCTATGGCTATCAAGCCTAAGACAAAGGGTGACGAGGATAAGGTCGCTCAGGCAGTTAAGAAGGTTATGGAGGAAGATCCTTCCCTCAAATATTTCCACAATCACGAAACACACGAAATGGTTATCTATGGTCTCGGCGAGCAGCACCTCGATGTTGTCGTTTCCAAGATCAAGGCTAAATACAACGTAGACGCTGTTCTCAAGACTCCTAAGGTTGCTTACCGCGAGACTATCCGCAAGTCGACTAAGGTTCAGGGACGTCATAAGAAGCAGTCGGGCGGTCACGGTCAGTTCGGCGACGTATGGATCGAGTTCTCACCCTGTGACAGTGATTCTCTCGAGTTCACAGAGTCCGTTGTCGGCGGCTCCGTTCCGAAGGGCTTCTTCCCCGCGGTTGAAAAAGGTTTGCGCGAAGCTATCCAGAAGGGACCTCTCGCCGGATATCCGATGGTTGGTATCAAGGCTAACCTCTATGACGGTTCATATCATCCCGTAGACAGCTCCGAAATGAGCTTCAAGATGGCTGCCGCTATCGCTTACAAGAACGGTATGCCCAACGCTCAGCCCACGCTTCTCGAGCCCATCGGCAGCCTCTGCGCTACCGTGCCCGACGCCAACATGGGCGACGTTATGGGTGAGGTCAATAAGCGCCGCGGTCGTGTAACAGGTATGGATCCCGCCGAGGAAAAGGGTATGCAGGTCGTTACTGCCGAGGTTCCCGTAGCTGAGATGGATAATTTCGCAACCTTCATCCGTCAGTGCACTCAGGGACGCGGAAGCTACACATTCGAGTTCGTCCGCTACGAGGACGCTCCCGCCAATGTAGCCCAGAAGGTTATCGAGGCGGCTCAGAACGACTTCGAATAATAGGTTTTAAAGGTATAGAAAAAATAGGTAAATCGGAGCAGGGACTGTCCAATAGGACAGCCCCTGTGTTTTTCGCTGATAAAAATCTTTGTATTCTTTTTGAATCAGATTATCTTTGCCTCAACTACTACGGGGAGGGGATAGCTGTCGGGATCGGAGCTTACATGAAGCTGAAGCGTCTCTCTCTCCTGATGACCGTCCTTATAGTTTGCCGTTACGGTGATGGTTGTAGCGTCAAAGAATCTGGAGTATAAAAGCTTTTGAGCTTTGATATATTCCTCTGTCATCGGGTAGTCCTCTGATTTGTATTCAATGTTTACCGGGGAGTTTTCACCCCAATTGTCGACAATTTTCAGAGCCTTCGCGGCTTCTTCGTCTTCGTCAAGTCTGATTCCCGAAAGAACGAGAACGGAGCTGCAAATATCGACGCGCTCGGGCTTTATCGGCTGATTGTCATATTTTACGGTAAAGCTCTTGTATCCCGCGTATTCGGTGTGATGCTGACGATAGGGTTCTCCTTCGGGGAAATCCCAGTCGTTGTCGTTGCTGATATATACTCCCCATTCGTTGAAAAAATCCTCGGGTTCGTTCATCTCAACGAACCAATCCTTTGTAGTGTCCAGACCGAAAACGCCGTTGTTGATTGTGTAGGTGATGGTGTCAATATCCTTTCCCTCGACATTAAGGTCGGCTGAAAAATCTGCCGTGAGCTCCGGATAGGAGCTTGTGCCGCCGTTCTGACCGAAGACGGCGATTGTCTTGAACTCATTTTTGCTGAGAGTTTCTTTCTCGGCGGCATTGGCTATAATCGAAAAGCCTGCCCGCTGAGCTCCGTTCTGGTTTTGAACGCTCGGGAAAAATACGGTTCCGAGTATAAGTATGACCGCTATGCTTGCCGCTAACGCGCCGACAGCCGTAAAGTTTTTTGCAGTTTTTTTCATAACATTCACCTTTGCGACAGTATCAGCGCCACGAAGCCTTTTTATAGCTTTTTCAACAGCTTCATCGGATATTCTGATACTGTCGAGGCTTTCCTTATATAATTTTTTATCCATAGCTGAGTCCTTCCTCTGTCAATATTTCTCCGAGTTGCTTTCGTGCGCGGCTCAGAGCTGAACTGACCGTATTCTTATTCATATTCAGAAGCTCCGAAATCTCGGCAATCGAATAGCCCTCATAGTAATAAAGATAGATTATGTTTCTGTATTTGGGCGGTAACCTGCGAATTGAATCCAAAAGTTCCTTTCCCGCGGGCGGAATATACTCAATCGTCTCCGTAAGATTTTCGCGGTTTCGGTTCCAGAAGCTTTTATGGAAATTTGTGCACTTATTTATTGTCACGCGAATCAGCCAGTTTTTGATGTGCTTTTCGTCGTGAATAGGCGCCGTCTTTGTTATAAGCGCAATACAAACCTCTTGAAAAATATCCTCGGCGTCCGCGCGGTTTCCGAGGTTCTGGTATGCTATGCGAAAAATCATATCCGCGTACTCATAAATGAGCCGCTCTATGATCCGCTTGTCATCCTCAGAGATTTTCATAAGCTTTCCTCCCTTCACCAATAATACAATTGAGTATGTACAAATATTGCGTTAATGAAAAATATAGCAGTGGATTTTAAGTTTTCTGACCGTTTTTTACTTCTTATTATACGGTATCGTGTGCGGCGTTAATTTTTTCTGAGAAAATTATGTTCGCTATTGCAATTGTCGAACATATGTGTTATAATACTGTCAATCGAATAAATGTTCTAAAATTAGGTGGACGATATGAAGGGCGAAAGACAGTATATAGCGATAGATTTAAAATCATTTTACGCGTCGGTGGAGTGTGTCGACAGGGGGCTCGATCCGCTCGACACAAATCTCGTGGTTGCCGACGGGAGCCGCACCGAAAAGACGATCTGCCTCGCGGTTACGCCGTCGCTGAAGGCTTACGGCATATCGGGGCGTGCGCGGCTGTTCGAGGTCGTGTCGCGCGTTGCGGAGGTAAACGCCGAACGGCGCGCCGCGGCAGGAGTGAGCGAGCTCGGCGAAAAGCTTACGTCGGCATCGGCTCTGAGGAAGAATCCGAGGGCTGAGCTCGGGTATATCGTTGCCCCGCCGAGGATGGCGAGATATATCGAGGTCAGCGCCGAAATTTACGGAATTTACCTGCGTTATGTAGCTCCCGAGGATATCCACGTTTACTCCGTGGACGAGGTTTTCATAGATGTAACTCATTATTTATATGCCTGTAACTTGACCTCACGCCAATTAACTGATAAAATAATAGGAGATATACTCAAAGAAACGGGAATAACCGCGACGGCGGGTATCGGCACAAATTTGTATCTGTGCAAGGTTGCTATGGATATCGACGCCAAGCATATGCCTCCCGATAAAAACGGCGTGAGGGTGTCTGAGCTTAACGAGCTCAGCTACCGTCAGCGCTTGTGGACGCACACGCCGATAACGGATTTCTGGCGGATCGGCAGGGGATATTCCGCGAAGCTCGCGCGTTACGGGATGTTCACTATGGGCGACGTCGCGCGCTGTTCGCTCGTGCAGAGCGAGCTTTTGTATGAGCTTTTCGGAGTGAACGCCGAGCTGCTTATCGACCACGCGTGGGGGAGAGAGCCGTGTACGATGAAGGATATAAAGTCCTATCGTCCGCGCTCGCGGTCGCTCACGTCGGGACAGGTTCTCTCCGAGCCGTATCCTTATGAAAAGGCGCGGCTGATTATCCGCGAGATGACCGAGCTTCTGACGCTGGATATCGTCGATAAGGGACTTCTGACCGACCAGCTTGTGCTGACCGTCGGATATGATGTTGAAAATCTCAAAGGAAAGTCGTACCGCGGCAAAGTCACCGCCGACCATTACGGCAGGCTTGTGCCCTTACAGGCTCACGGTTCGCTTAACCTCGGCTGTTACAGCTCGTCGTCAAGCCTTATCGTCGAGTCGGCTGTGCGGCTTTTTGAGCGGATCTGCGATCCGGATCTTTCCGTGCGAAGAATGTATATCGTTGCGAATCACATTATTCCCGAAACGGATTCCGTAAAATCGGACAGCGGCAGACAGCTGAATCTTTTCAGCGACTATGCCTTTTGTGAGGAGCAGCGGCTGAGAATGGAAGCCGAAAAAAAGGAAAAGGCGATACAGAGGACAATTATAGGACTGAAAAAGCGTTTCGGGAAAAACGCTGTGCTTAAGGGAATGAATCTTTTCGAGGGCGCTACAACTGTTGAGCGCAACTCACAGATAGGCGGGCATAAGGCATAGAGCGGGAGCGATAGGAGCCCCGCCGTAAGGAAGTGGATTATATGAAAAAAACGATATCTTTTGTGCTGGCGCTTCTGACGGTGCTGGGAGTTTTTTCTGCGCTGTCGGTAAGCTCCGCGGGACCTGCGAAGGTAGGGAACGTCCGTCAGACATACTCGGCGCGAAAGAGCGTAAAAATCAAATGGGACGCCGTCGAAGGCAGCGGCGTAACATACGAGCTGAAGCTCTCCGACTCAAAGACGACAAAGAAATATAATAATATCAAAACAAATTCGCTGCGCGTATCAGGTCTCAGCGAGGCGTCGAGCTATTACGCCGAGGTCAGAGCCGTAAACGGCGATACGCACGGAAAGTGGTCGGATAAAATCAAGGCGGCTACCTGCTGCGGCGACACGACCGCAAAGCAGACGAAGGCGCACAAAAACGCGGTCACATTATCGTGGTCAAAAGTAAATGGCGCTTCGGGCTACAACATTTACGCCAAGAGCTCCACCGCCGCGGGCAACACATATAAACTGCTCACGTACGTAAAGGACGCCCTCAAGGCGAAGGTGAAGCTCAAATCCGACGACTTCACCTCGGATTTTCTCGCGCTTATCGTAAGCCCTGTCAGAGCAGTAAAGGGCTATAAGGCTGAAAACAACCTCTCCGTACTCTCGGACAGCTGTACCGTAAACTGTCCTAAGATCATTCCGCCGAAAGCGAACATCCCGACCTACTCCTCGGGCAAGCTGCATTTCTCGGTTAATTCGTGGCTCAGCGGAGTGAAGTACGCCGTGTATGAGCTCGGCGGCAGTAAGGTTATTTCGACAAATATCAGCGCCAAGGACAAGAGCAAGGCGAGCGTCAAGTTTTCGCCGAAGGCGGGAGTGCTGTATAAGGTGCACGCCCGCGGATACGTGAATGTGAACGGAAACGTAAGCTACGGCGACGCTTCTGATATCGGCTACGCCTCAAAGGCTCCGACGGTTTCCTTCTCGTGGAAGAACGGTTCGCTCAAGACCTCGTGGTCAAAGCTCGACGGCGCCACGGGCTACAACGTAAGCCTCACGAACGTCGCGGATTCGGGCGACACCGTAAAGGTAAAGAACGTTCAGACGGAAAGCTATACGTTCAAAACAAGCGACCTGAAGGGGCTGAATGTCAACAAGTCCTATAAAATAACGGCAAAGCCGTACAGAAATATGACGGGACTTACCTCGGGTACGGCGAATACCTTCAGAGTTGAGATCATCGGTCACCGCGGCTGTATGGATGAGGCTCCCGAGAACACTATGGCATCCTACGAGAGAGCTTACATAAACGGCTACGACACGACCGAGGCGGATTTCTGGGAGACAAACTCGGGCGATATAATCATCAGCCACAGCCAGATGCTCGAGCAGTGCGGCTGTCCCGACACGGACGTAAGAACCGTCTCCAAGGCTACGATAAAGAAATATCCCATAATAAAGGGCAGCCACGTAAAGGATTATCCGACGCAGTACCTGCCGACGCTCGAGCAGCTCGTCAAGAAGGTCGCGTCCTATAAAATGAAGCTTCTGCTGCATATGAAGGACGTTAAAATGTCGGACGCGGGGCTCCAGAAGGTCTACGATATACTCGCGAGATACGAGATGCTTGACAAGACGGTCGTGCTCTCGTCAAGCATAGAAGGCGTCAAGCGTATTGTAAACGTTAAGTTAGCCGCCTCGTTCCTCTATGTTCCGAACAGCGTAGACGATATCAAAAGGTGCATCGACTTTTCGGCGAGAAACAGAATCGGTATGATGATTTTCAAATACAACGAGTATCTTTCGAAGAAATACACCGACTACGCACGCAAGAATTCCGTGAGAGTCGGCTGCTACAATGTCAACGACAAAAAGACAGCGTGTAAGATGTCCAATATACAGGCTGACTTTCTGATTACTAACAACAACTATTTCACCTGAGATGAAAATTGAGGACTACAGCGATATAATCAATCTCGCTCCGCCCGAATGCGCGGGGCGCAGAAAAATGCCGCTCAGCGACCGTGCGGCTCAGTTCGCGCCTTTTGCGGCGCTGACGGGCTTCGGCTCCGTTATCTGCGAGAGCGCGAGGCTGACCGATAGTATGATGATCCTCAGCGAGGAGCAGGAGCACGAGCTCAACGATAATCTGCGGCTGCTGATTGAGAACATCGGCGCAAAGCCTCTTTGCGAGGTTATGTATTTCGTCCCCGACGAGCGCAAAGCGGGCGGCTCCTACGTCACTCTTACGGCGCGCGTGCGCAGGGTGGACGAGGTCGCGCGCGAGCTTGAGCTTGCCGATAAAAGCAAAATCGGGCTCGACAGCATCTATAAATTAAAAATTTGTGAGGCAGTTAAACGATGAAGAAAATACTGTCAGTTCTTCTTGCCGCGATCGCGGTTTTTGCCTGCGCGTGCACACCGCCCGAGCAGAGACAGACCTTCTCGCTCACAAGCGTACCTGCGTACAGCGGCGCCGCTTATGTGGAGCTTGACGATAATAAACCCGACTTCACCGAAAAGGAAAAGAAATGTACAAAATCATTTGAAAAATACTCCCGCCTTGATGAGCTCGGAAGATGCTCAACGGCGTTCGCCAATGTTTCCGTTAAGACTATGCCCACCGAAAAACGCGGCTCGATAAGCTCCGTAAGACCTACGGGCTGGGTTCAGAAGAGCTACGGCTTTATCAGGGACGGAATGCTCTACAACAGGTGTCACCTTATCGCGTATCAGCTCACGGGCGAGAACGCGAACGAGCGCAACCTGATAACAGGCACACGCTATATGAACACCGAGGGTATGCTCCCGTTCGAGAACAAGGTAGCCGATTATGTGCGCTCCACGCGCAACCACGTGCTCTACCGCGTCACTCCGATTTTTGACGGCGACAATCTGCTCGCCAGCGGCGTAGAGATGGAGGCGTGGTCTGTCGAGGATAACGGCGCGGGCGTGTGCTATGACGTTTATTGCTACAACGTCCAGCCCGGCGTGGCTATCACCTACGCCAGCGGAAGGAGCAAGTCCGACGGCACAATCTCGGGCAGGTCGCGTACCAAGGGCAGCACGTCGAGCGCGGCGTCAAAGCGCAAAACCTCTTCGGCGCAGACAAAGTATGTGCTCAACACAGGCACTATGAAATTTCACCGCTCGAACTGTTCGGCGGTACCGACGATCGCTCCCGAAAACAAACGGACATATTCGGGTAAGCGCAGAAATCTTATAAAAAAGGGCTACACACCCTGCGGAATGTGTAACCCGTAACCTGAATGAAAACGGGGGAGGCTCAGAGCAATCGAGCCTCCCCTTAAATAATCGCTTTTCACTTAAAACTTATCACTATTGAATTACGGGGCTGCTCTTTTAGTTTTGAGCCGGCTCCGTTTTATTATATTATTTCCGAAATTCTGCTTTTATCGAGGTTTTCGCCGATCACGATGATGATATCCTGTCCGTTCCCGATCGGCGCAAGCCTGAACTGATTTGCCGTAGCGTTCAGCTCGTACCAGCCGTCGCCGCGAATAAAGCCCTTTACCCTGAAAACGTCTCCGCAGCTGCCGTCAAAAAGTCTGCCGACTGTTCTTTGTGCGTCGCTCGGCTTCAGCTCGGTATTCATAAAGTACAGCGTCTCGAATCCGCTATCGTCGGGCGGCAACTTTGAAAAGCCGCACGTACGATATCCGCTGTCCGCGATGATATCGAGAGTCTCACCGCTGAGATGCTCCCAATCCTGAGTGAAAATCCTGTCACGCGGTTGTTCCTCACAGCCTGCCGCTTTAAGCGCTCCGTTAAGCTGAGAGAGCTTTTCCTCGATTTGCCGCGGTGTGCAGAGCGCGGTCTTGCTGAATACGACGGCGCCCGCGTCGGCAGCCTGAGCCGCGAGAAGATAACCCGCGTAGTCTGAGAGCGGGCTGTCGTCGAGCGCGTCAACTATCGTGATAACGCTGCCGATTTCGTACCAGCGGTCGAGCGGCTCCTCGTGCAGCGTGTCGAAGAACTCGTCCACATCGAATATTCCCGACGGCTCAACAATCACCCTGTCGAGCCCGCTCATACCGAGAGCGATAAGCTTCGTCTTGAATCGGCGCTTGTGACAGTCGTAGTCGCACGCTCCCGCGACCGTTTCTATCATACAGCTTTCGCCGTCAAGCTCGGAGAGGAGCATCATATCGACGTTTACCGCGCCGTAGTCGTTCTCGAGTATGCCTACCTTCTGTCCTCTTTCAAGCAGCCGTGCCGTGTACTTCTTCAGAAACGTCGTCTTTCCCGAGCCGAGAAAGCCCGTTATAAGGTCGATTTTAACCATCAGATGAAGTATCCGAAATGGAACCGCAGCGTCTCGGAGAAGCTGCAGCGTGCTGTAGCGGAGGGCGCGTCCCCCGCCTTTTTATAGAGCCTCAGCGCCTTTTCCATCTCTTCCTCGATACCGTCCTTGGCGCGGCGGCAGATAACATTCGAACCGAAGGTCGTGACGGACAGCAGGTAAATGCCGTCCTTTTCGAGGCGTTTGCAGATCTGCTCGATGATATAGCGCAGAAGCGCGGGGTCGTTGAGGATAAAGCCTCCGCCGAAATTCGCGGCGTTGAG
>JAHLBL010000559.1 GCA_020625635.1 bacterium | reverse complement strand
GTCGGTGTTGAGCGCCTCAAGAAGAGTTTTGCCGATAAGGATCTCGGAAGCCATAGCAGCCGAGTGAGTCATACCCGAGCAGCCGATTGTCTCAACCAGAGCTTCCTCAATAATTCCGTTCTTTACGTTAAGTGTCAGCTTGCAGGCGCCCTGCTGAGGAGCACACCAGCCGATACCGTGAGTAAAGCCCGAAATATCCTTAATTTCTTTTGCCTGAACCCATTGTCCCTCTTCGGGGATAGGAGCAGGACCGTGATATGCGCCCTTAGCTACGGGGCACATATTAGATACTTCTGCTGTGTAATAC
>JAHLBL010000558.1 GCA_020625635.1 bacterium | reverse complement strand
GGGCGGGTTACCCTTCTGAACCTCGGCTCCGCAGGTTTCGATTGAGCTTAATGTGTGAGCCTTGGAGGAGCCTGTAGCTCCGCCGCAGCCGTCGCGTCCCGTACGTCCGCCTAAAAGGACGATTACGTCGTCGGGAGCGGGAACCTCGCGGATAACGTTCTCCTTGGGAGAAGCTCCGATTACCGCGCCGATTTCCATACGCTTGGCTACATAGCCCTTGTCGTAAAGCTCTACGACCTGACCTGTGGCAAGACCAATCTGGTTTCCGTAGGACGAATAGCCCTGAGCCGCGCCCGTGGTGATTTTAC
>JAHLBL010000557.1 GCA_020625635.1 bacterium | reverse complement strand
CTACAAAATCAGCGGTCACTGGGATCACTACGAGGACGGAATGTTCGTACTCGGCGACCCCGAGAAGGACGACGAGGTTTTCGCGCTCCGTCCGATGACCTGTCCGTTCCAGTATCAGGCTTACCTCAACCGTCAGCGCTCCTACCGCGACCTCCCGCTCAGATACAACGAGACCTCAACTCTGTTCAGAAACGAGGCGTCGGGTGAAATGCACGGTCTTATCCGCGTGCGTCAGTTTACGATCTCCGAGGGTCACCTTATGTGTACTCCCGAGCAGCTCGAGGACGAGTTCAGAAGCTGTCTTGAGCT
>JAHLBL010000556.1 GCA_020625635.1 bacterium | reverse complement strand
ATATTCCGAATTGGTTTTGCCCTGCATAACAGGGTAATCAATGTGCGTGCCGTCAACCGTAAGCCACGCTACGGCGTCATCCGAGAGCTCCCGAAGCACTGCGGCGTCATCTTTTCCGTGGGGCTTGAATTTCAACACGCTCTGATCGTTCGCGTTGTAATAGACCATAACAGCGTCGATCATCGCGTAAATACAGATCAGGAAAAAGAGGAGAGATACAATAAGGACAATACGATCAATACTTTTGTCGACAACTCTGATCGTTTTCTTCAGCATCGTATCTCTCCTTTCTTCATAGTACTATGTTTTC
>JAHLBL010000555.1 GCA_020625635.1 bacterium | reverse complement strand
GTGCCGCTGAAGCTCTCGGGAGAGTACTCAAAGCGGATATTTGTATCGCCCTCAAATTGTTCCGTCAGCTCCTTGATAAGCTTAGCGCCGTTTATCGCGATGTCAATAACGCCCTGCATATCGGTCTTGAATACAACCTTGCGCTGGAGTGTAGAGGTTGAGTTGTAGAAATGTACGATTACGTTCTTAGCGCCTTTAATCGCCTCGAAGGTTTTCTTTATAAGATGTTCTCTCGCCTGAACGAGCACCTGAATCGTTACGTCGTCGGGAATATGTCCGCCCTCGATAAGCTCACGGCAGATTTCATACTCT
>JAHLBL010000554.1 GCA_020625635.1 bacterium | reverse complement strand
ATCAATCATCGTTCGTTTCAACTTTTTTAATGGCTGAGCTTACATCCTTCGAGAGCTCCATTTTCTGGAAGTCTTCATTGTCGGTCAAGCACATATCAAATTCGGGAGTTATGTCGTACTCCACCTGAGCCGAGTCAAACGCGAGCTCGAGAATGTGACCGCCTTTTTTCTTGTCGTCGGAGATAAAGTGGAAGTGCCAGCCGGGGGTGTTAAGTCCGCCCATATAGTCGGGACAGTAGAGAGCTACAACGGTTCCCTTGACATTGTCGTAGTTAAATTCGCGCTGGTCTGTCGCGAGAGCCTTGTCGAGCG
>JAHLBL010000553.1 GCA_020625635.1 bacterium | reverse complement strand
GTCGCTGATAAACAGCTTCTCGACGGACTTGACGGCGAAACTGAGAAAAGATATATTCACCACTACAATTTCCCGAGTTATTCGGTTGGCGAAACAAAGCCCAGCCGCGGTCCGGGACGACGTGAAATCGGTCACGGCGCGCTCGCCGAGAGAGCGTTGCTCCCCGTAATTCCTCCTGTTGAGGAATTCCCGTACGCGTTAAGACTTGTTTCCGAGGTTCTTTCCTCCAACGGTTCAACCTCACAGGGCTCAGTCTGCGGTTCAACACTTGCTCTTATGGACGCGGGTGTTCCGATTAAGGCTCCCGTAGCGGG
>JAHLBL010000552.1 GCA_020625635.1 bacterium | reverse complement strand
TTATCCCAGTCAGTCTTTGTGTTGCCCCAGTCTGTAGCAACATCCTGAGCGTCTACGAACGAGCCCCAGAGGTACCAGTCGGACTGTCCGCCCGGAGTTACTGTGCCGTCTGTTGTGTAGGACAGGGTTACTGTGTCCTCAGCGGAATCATACTCCATTGAGATCGTAACCTCTACACCCGCGGGGATGAAGAGCTTGTTCTTTGTATCGGGATCCTCGGGATCGCCTGTGAAGGTGTAAGTGTCGGCATTGTAGAGAGTAGCCTCGGTCACTTCGCCAACCCAGCCGTCTGTCATATACCAGCTGTTTGTCTT
>JAHLBL010000551.1 GCA_020625635.1 bacterium | reverse complement strand
AGCCATAACCTCGCCCGTAGCCTTCATCTGAGTTCCGAGCGAACGCTTGGCGTATACGAATTTATCGAAGGGCCATTTCGGGAGCTTTACAACAACGTAGTCGAGCGCGGGCTCGAAGCACGCGTACGTAGAACCCGTAACGGCGTTTTTAATCTCATTTAACGTGTAGCCTATCGCGATTTTAGCCGCGACCTTCGCGATTGGATATCCCGTAGCCTTTGACGCGAGCGCCGAGGAACGCGAAACTCTGGGGTTAACCTCAATAACCGCGTACTCAAAGGTTTCGGGGTTTAAGGCGAACTGGCAGTTACAACC
>JAHLBL010000550.1 GCA_020625635.1 bacterium | reverse complement strand
CGTATGAACATCGGTCAGGTGCTCGAGGTTCACCTCGGCTATGCCGCAAAGGCGCTTGGTTGGAAGATTCAGACACCCGTATTCGACGGCGCTCACGAGCAGGATATCTTCGAGGCGTTCCGTATGATGCGCGAAAAGGACGATTATCCGCCGCGTGCTGAGGTAACGGGCATCGACTTCGGCGAGTGCGTTCGTCAGAACGGCATTTCGCTCGAAGGTAAAACAAGACTTAAAGACGGCAGAACGGGCGAGTTCTTTGACAACCCCGTAACGGTAGGCTATATGTACTACCTCAAGCTGCATCACCTCGTTGACGA
>JAHLBL010000055.1 GCA_020625635.1 bacterium | reverse complement strand
GGAAAGATTTTAACTGAATCCGAGGACAGCGCAATCGAAGGGCTAAATCCTTTCCGCTATCGTGGATATGTTTACGATTCCGAAACAGGACTCTATTATCTCCAGAGTCGCTATTATGATCCGAAAACCGGACGTTTTATAAACGCGGACAGCCCTGAATATGTTGACACTTATTCAGGTTCTCCTCTAAGCACAAATATGTTCGCTTATTGTGAGAATAATGGGGTTAATAGATATGATCCGAGTGGTAATTGGACATTGAAGTTGCACAGAAAATTATGTAAACAAGCGAATTTCAAAAAAAATGTTTGGTCATCAACTCTTCTTGCTGATATTCTTTTTAGCAGTACAAAGGAATATGATGTTAATTATTCTGCTCCATTTCATTCAAGAAATAATCTTGAAATTGTAAAACAATTGTTTAATGCTGCAATTGATTTAAAGTATTCTGCAAATAAAAAGGATCAGAATGGAAACTATCAAACCTATAAAGTAAAAATAAAAACTTGTGACAAAAAAGAAGATTCTCATTTTAAAAATCAAAAAGAAAAGACTTATTATATTCCGATTAATGCACTGTATTATAAGGAAAAGGATAAAAAAGAAGATGTTTTTATAGAAAGAAAAGGAAACAAACACCTTTCGGTATTAGAATATCTTAACGGTAAAATTGATAAAAAAATATTACAAACAAAGACATACTAAAAAGTTTAGAAAAATATAAGCTGAATGTAAAAATTTCAGATCGAGAATCGCAATCCAAAGCGCTGCTTGGATTAGCGTTACATGCTTTGCAAGATTTTTATGCTCATAGAATAATGGTGTATTTTAATAAAGAAGAGAAACAAGTTCTTAAAGACAATGTGTTAAAACGAATAATTAAATCATACGAAAAAGGATATAAAGGAAAAAATCCACTTAGTACAACAAATTTGAATAAAAAAATAGGTGTTTCTACAAGCCTTTTTGAAGACAGTAAAGAAATTTTTCCTTGGCGGTATAAAGCAGCAGAAGAAAAAACACGTAAGTTATATAATTGGTACAAGAACAAAAATAAGAATGATTCGAACAAGAAAACAAAGATTAAAAAAATAGAAATAGATTTTAAAGATAAGAATAATATAATAAATGATAAAATATATTATTATCCAAATTTTCCTTATTATTTTAGATTAATAAAGATAAAATTAAGATTTAAAGAAAAAATAGAAGAAATAGAGGGCTAAACATGAAAAAATCACTATTGATATTGATACTATTTGTGTTATTAAGCATAAGTGCTACAACAGGTTGCTTTGCTCTTGAAGGCGAGGATGGCGAGGGCCCGGCAGTTTATAAAACAAAAAATTATTATTATACTATTCTTGACAACGAAGTGTTGATAGGAAGATATGTCGGAAAATCTTCAACAGTAAATGTTCCGTCCAAAATAAAAGGATTACCTGTTACAACATTTGGAGTACAACTTGATGTTGAAGGAGAGGAAGAAATAGGATTTAATGGAAACAAATATGTAGAACATATTACATTCCCTAAAAGTATAACTGAGATTGAGAGCTTTTCTGTTATGAATTGTAAAAGCTTAAAAAGTGTTAACATTAAAGGAAATATTAAATTTTTAGAGGGTACATTCAGCCATTGTTCAAAACTAACCAAAATATCTTTGCCTGATAGTTTAGAAGATATTGATCAAGAAACATTTGAATATACTGGATTGACAAAAATTATAATCGGGAAAAATATAAAGCATTTTAGTGCCAGTTCTATTCAAGGGACCAAAATAAAAAACATTTCAGTTGCAAAAGGAAATATGCATTACAGAACAAAAAAAGGGGTTTTGTATAATAAGAACAAATCTATTTTGTGCTGTTATCCTCCTAATAAAAAAGCGAAAAAATTCACTACACTAAAACAAACAAAAACCATCGGTACAATTGCGTTTTGCGGAAATAGTCATTTAAAATCGGTATTTTTTTCAAAAAACACAAAGAGGATAGGAGACTTTGCTTTTTGGGGTTGTAAAAAACTGAAAAAATTGAGTTTTAAAACAAAAAAGCATGTTACAGTCTGTTATGATGCATTCACAAATTGTGATTCTTTAAAGCAGGTCACATTACCAAAATGTATTGTAAAACTTCGTACAAATTCTTTTGGGTATAGAAATTTAAATTATAAAACGAAAAAAGTAAAAGGCTTCACGATCAAAGGCTACAAAGGCACAGCCGCCGAGAAGTACGCCAAGAAGAACGGGTTCAAATTTGTTGCGTTGGATAAATAGAATAAAAAGATTTTTGCCGACCGTTTCGAATTGAGACGGTTGGCAACCCGCTTACTTATCGTGACAGAATGACGATGAACTGGGCTGCGGGCAGAGTTCTGCAAAGAGTATTCCATGCAGTTATTGTATCTAAAATCAATAAGAAAAAGAAATTAATATACTATGCTGCGCATACGGATTCACACAAAAAGAAAGACTTAGAAAAGTATTTAACACAAAAAAACAGTAAGAAAAAGGCATACGCTATAGCTATTAAAGACAGTTTTTAACAGGAGGTAAACGATGAAAAAGAATAAATACATAAAAGTGCTATTAGCATTTTGTATAGTGATAACATCAATCAGCGTTATGTCTGCATGTGCCGATACATCGGAAAATACAACGTCAGCCATTAAGATCGTTTCATCCCCCAAAACTCAATATTCATTTGACAGCAATACAAGAACTCTGACAATTAGTATTGAGGGAAAAATGGAAAATGCTCCATGGAAAGATATAGAATATCCCGAAAACATCGTATTGAAAAAGAGGATAACAAGTATTCGTGATTATGCTTTCTCTTTTGACATGGAAGGCAATACAGGTAAAAGAAGAAACTATTATGACAGAATAAAAACGGTAAGTATTCCGGATACGGTAGAATATATCGGTACCAGCGCATTTGATTACTGCAAGAAATTAAAAAAAATAAATATCCCCGACAGTGTTACGTCTCTCGGTGATATGTGTGTTTTCAATGGATGCGAAAGCTTAAATGAAATAACTATTCCGGGAAGCATAAAAAAGTTGCCGTACGGAACCTTCTATGACTGTAAAAATCTGAAAAAGGTGACATTAAAAAATGGCATACAAAAGATTTCTCAAGAAGTATTTTTTAATTGTAAAAACCTGAGCTCAATTAATATTCCTGATACGGTCACAGAAATTGACGACGCTTTTTCACATTGCAATTCGTTGAAATCTATTAAACTACCCAAAAATATTAAAACTATAAAATCCCAAACCTTTTATTCCTGCAAAAAGATGAAGGAAGTAACGATACAGAATAATGTTACCGAGATTGAGGACAGGGCTTTTGATAATTGCAAAAGTTTAAAAAGTATAACAATACCCGCAAGCGTAAAGAAAATAGGTAAAATGGCATTTGGATATGTATTGAAATATCAGCCGTCCGGTGATGAATCTTATATTGATGTACCCATTAAAGACTTTACCATCAAAGGATATAAAGGCACTGCCGCCGAGAAGTACGCGAAGAAGAACGGATTCAAGTTTGTGGCGGCGTAACAAACGCAGGTGAGGTGTTTTATGAGCGAAACAATCAGTATAGTCCATCCGTTTCCGCCTCTGTATGACGCGGAGTCAAGGGTGCTGATACTCGGCAGCTTTCCGTCGGTCAGGTCGAGGGAGGCGATGTTCTTTTACGGTCATCCGCAGAACAGATTCTGGAAGGTGCTGGCTGAGCTTTTTGATGAAGACGTGCCGCGTACAACCGAGGAAAAACGGGCTATGATACTGCGCAACCGTCTTGCGCTCTGGGATTCGATACGTTCCTGCACGATAACGGGCTCGTCCGACAGCTCGGTAAGGGACGTTGTTCCGAACGACATTTCGGGGATAATCAGCGGGAGCAAAATTGAAAAAATCTTCTGCAACGGGGCTCTTTCACACAGGATGTATATGAAATATATCTTTCCCGAAACGGGAATAAAAGCCGTGAAGCTCCCTTCTACAAGCCCCGCAAACGCCGCGTTTTCACTCGAGCGGCTCGTCGCTGAGTGGAAAGCAATAACGCTGTGATACGGATACGATATCATTGATAATTTAAAAGCGCCGCGTCAGAACGAACGCGGCGCTTTATTGCAGCTATTCAATAATGTTCTTTATAAACCGTCCGAACGCGGCTTTGCCGTCGGCGGTGCGCTTGAATACGCCCGCGTCCTCGAGAACACCGAGGAATACCTTTCCGACCTCCTGCGCGAGCTTTTCCCTTATCACCTCGCGCGGTTGAGATTTCAGCTCGGGAGCGAAGGTATTCGCCCAGTCGGCGTGCTTGGCTATCATTTCGCTGCCTGAAATATCCCTGCCGTCGGCGATGCACTGCTCGAGCAAATCAAGCTCCTTCTGCAAACGCGCGGGAAGAACCGCAAGTCCCATAACCTCAATGAGCCCGATGTTCTCTTTCTTTATATGATGGCGCTGTGCGTGAGGATGATACAGCCCCAGCGGATGCTCGGGTGTGGTGAGGTTGTTGCGCAGACACAGGTCGAGCTCGTAGTCGTCGCCTCTCCTGCGCGCTATCGGCGTAATCGTGTTGTGCGGTACTCCGTCGGTTTCGGCGAAAATCATCGCCTGCTCGTCGGTGTAGCCGCGCCATTTGTTGAGTATCAGCTCCGCAAGCTCCGCGACTCTGCTGCTGTCGCATCCCCTCAGTCGGATAACGGACAGCGGCCACTTGACGATTCCGCAGACTACATCCTTATAGTCGGGCACATTGTAGGTCTGTTCAATTTCCGCCTTTTCCATCGCGAAGGTGTATCTTCCGCCCTGGAAATGGTCGTGGCTCAGAATTGAGCCGCCGACGATCGGCAGGTCTGCGTTTGAGCCCACGAAATAATGCGGGAACTGGCGCACAAAGTCAAACAGCTTGTCAAACGCCGCCCGATTGATTTTCATAGGAACGTGCTGACTGTTGAATACTATGCAGTGTTCATTGTAGTAAACATACGGCGAATATTGCAGGAACCACGAGTCTCCGCCGAGATTCAGCGGTATCGTGCGGTGATTCGCTCTGGCGGGATGTCCGATCCGTCCTGCGTAACCTACGTTCTCGGCGCAGAGCTGACACAGCGGATAGGCGACCGAGGCGGATTTTCCCGCGGCGGCTATGTCGCGCGGGTCTTTTTCGGGCTTGGACAGGTTGATGGTGATGTCGATTTCGCCGTATTCGCTGTCGATTTTCCAGCGTCTGTCGCGCGCGATCCGGTCGCGGCGGATGTAGTTAACGTCGCCGCTGAATTTGTAGAACCAATCTGTCGCCGCCTTTGGCGAAACAAAATACTGTTCCCAGAAACGCTGATTGACCTCGCTCGGGCGCGGAGTAAGACAGTTCATCAGCCGTGTGTCGAAGATGTCCCTGCTTTCGGTCGTGTCGGAGCACAGCCCTTTATCAACAGCGCAGTCCGTCAGCGTTTTTAGAAGCTCGGGCAAAGGCGCGTCGAGCGGCTGTGACGCTTCAAAGCTGTCCTCGCGCATAACGTCGAGAAGTCGGTTGCGCGAATATATGATTTCGGTTTTGTCGATCAGTCCGTTGTCAACAGCATAGGCGACAAGGGCTTCTATAGCTTTAAAAATCATAATTACCTCCGCTTTATTATTTCGGCGCCGTTTTCGGCGGTTATGTTGTATATTTCGGGAATAATTCCGAATTTTTCCTTATAGGCGGCGCTTATCACTTCAACATAGTTCGCGACAGCGTCGGGCTTTAAAAGGCTTACGGTACATCCGCCGAAGCCTCCGCCTGTCATACGCGAGCCGTAAACTCCGCTTATGCTGCGCGCGGTTTCGCTTAGAAAGTCCAGTTCGGCGCAGGACACCTCGTAGTCGCGGCGCAGTGATTCGTGCGAGGCGTTCATAAGCTGTCCGAAAAGCTCAAGGTCTCCGCTGATCAGCGCGTCCGCTCCGTCGAGCGCGCGCCTGTTTTCATATACCGCGTGCCTCGCTCTTTTTCGGCAGACGGGATTGGCAATAAGGTGCTTTTTCTCCTCGAACTCCTCGGGCGTAACAGCGCAGAGAGCGGAGACTTTTAACGCTCCGCGCGCGGCTTCACACTCGCGTCTGCGGTCGTTGTAGGCGGAGGACGCGAGAGAGTGCTTTACTCCGCTGTTGACGACCACGACCGCGGCGTCGCCGAGCGGAGCGTATTTGTATCCGAGTGTTTCCGCGTTCAGCAGAACAGCGCAGCCGCGCTTTCCCATGGCGCTCGCGAACTGGTCCATAATTCCGCAGTTGACGCCGATAAAACGGTTCTCCGCGAACTGTCCGATCAAGGCGATTTCCTGAGGCGTGACGGGAATGGAAAATAGCTCCTTCAGCGCCGTGCCCGTGGCGACCTCAAGCGCCGCCGAGGACGAGAGCCCCGAGCCGTCGGGGAGATCGCCGCTGAAGCAGAAGTCAGCGCCGCTCTCGATGGGATAGCCGAACGCGCCGAATGCGCGGATCACGCCGACGGGATAGTCAGCCCAGCTGCCTTTGGCTGATAAGTCGTCTTTACTATATTTTATGATTCCGCTATCCTGAAAATTCGCGGAAAAGAATCGTAGAACGCCGTCGCTTCTGCGCGATACGGCACAGCGGATTCCGAGATTTATCGCGCAGGGGAAGACGTGACCGCCGTTGTAGTCGGTGTGCTCCCCGATAAGATTGACTCTGCCCGGAGCAAAGCAGCACACCTCGGGCGCGTTGTTGTATATTTTCTCAAATAATGCTTCTGTTTTTTTCAACCGCGCTCCTCCTCAAAAAAGTACAGTCTTGACGAAAAGTCGGTGAATACCCTTACGTTCTCGTTGAAGCCTGTTCCCGAGAACGCGGGGCTGAGAGCAACGCCTGTATGCATAAGGATGTCGCCCGAGGCGGTCAGGTTCTCGGTCTCGGAATTCATCTTTACCGCCTTTGCGATCACGTTGTGGATCAGCGAATCCTGTTTTACGTGAATAGGCGCGACCGTGTTGATGAGACTGCCGAACTGCTTCACGTCCACGCGCTCCGACAGACTGTAGAGGCGGTAAGCTTTTTCGGGATCGAGCCCCGCGGCATAGAAGCGCTGAGCCTGTGTGTTCGGCTGTGTGAGCTCCTGAAGCAGCAGACCGACGGCTTTCGTTTTGTCCTTTGAGACGCATATCCATTCGTGGACGTTGCCCGATGTTACGCGGTAAAACTGCCCGAACTGCAATACTTTCCGCCACGATTTATAGAGCTCGATTTGCTTAGCGACCTTGTCGCGGGCTTCGGCGTTGAAGTCGCGCACGTCGCATTCATAGCCGAGTACGCCGAACGCGGACACGCCGAAGCGTGTTTCTATCGGAGTTTGTCTCAGCGTCTGGTGATTGGGAACAGCGCTGACGTGAGCGCCGACGCAGGACTGCGGATAGCCGTAGCTGTAGCCCTCCTGAATTGTCGCGCGGCAGATCGCGTCGGTGTTGTCGCTCGCCCAGATTTGCGGGAAATAACAGAGTATTCCGAGGTCAAATCGGTTTCCGCCCGAGGCGCAGCCCTCGAACAGGATCTTCGGGAAGCGTTCTGTCAGCGTCTTCATTATGTGATAGAGCCCGCAGATATAGCGGTGAGCTGTTTCGCCCTGTTTTTCGGGCGGGAGAGTGGGTGAGAAGACGTCCGAAAAAATTCGGTTCATATCCCATTTGACATATGTAATATTGGCTGAGGAGAATACCTCGGTCATTTTATTTATCAGGTAATCCCGAACCTCGGGATTAGCGAGGTCGAGCACGCGCTGGTTCCTGCCCTCGGAGTGGAGCCTGCCCTTGATTTCCATTGTCCAGTCGGGGTGACTGCGGTAAAGGTCGCTGTCGGCGTTTACCATCTCAGGCTCTACCCAGAGCCCGAAATCCATTCCGAGCGCGTTTATTTTATCGGCGAGCGATTTGAGCCCGCCAGGAAGCTTGTTTTTGTTCGGCGTCCAGTCGCCGAGCGCCTTTGAGTCGCTGTCTCTGCTGCCGAACCAGCCGTCATCCATGACAATGAGCTCTATGCCGAGCTTCTTGCCCGCCTTCGCGAGCGAGAGTATATCGCGCTCGTTTACCTTGAAGTAGAACGCTTCCCAGCTGTTCAGCAGAACGGGGCGCTCTTTATATTTCCATTCTCCGCGTACGATGTGCCCGCGCACGAAGCGGTGCATATTGACGCTCTGTCCCGAAAAGCCTCGCGCCGAGAAGGTCATCACAGCCTCGGGCGCCTCAAAGCTCTCGCCTTCGCTGAGCAGAAATCGGAAACCGCCCGGCTGAATACCGCTTATAATACGCGTCTTGCCGTAGGCGTTGACTTCCGCCGCGGCGTAGTGATTGCCGCTGTAAATGAGGTTGAAGCCATATACGCTGCCCGTGTGCTCTGTAGCGGAAGGCGAATGCACCATAAAGAACGGATTCGCGCGATTCGACGAGCAGCCCGCGCGGCTCTCTATAACGAACTTTCCCGCGGTGAGCGAGGCGGTGTTTTTGTTCATTTCGCGCGCCCACGCTCCGTGAAACGAGGTTACGCAGACACCGCTGAACGGAATGTCCACCTGAGTGCTCATAAGCCGCTCGAGCGCAACGGTTTCACTGCCCTCGTTGATAAGGCGCGCGCTGCGCGTGATTACGTCGCAGTCCGGATAAACGCGGTAGTGAAGCTGAAGTGTGAGCTCTCCGTCGCGCGCCGTGACGCACAGATGCTCCGCCTCGCCGTCACGCGCGTAAGAGGACGGCAGGGTTGTAAAATCTGACGGTTCGCTGTCAATAACGTAACCGCTGTATAAAAAGTCTCCGCTTCGGCTTCCGTCGGCTCTGACGAGCTCGATAAACGGCTCGCGCACGTCGCCGTGTCCGAGAGTTGAAAACTCGAGACACATATCCTCGGGGAGCACTGTGGGGTACTCCTTGGAATAAACAATGCTGTTGCCTGCCTCGAACTCGCGCTTCTCGCGGAAAACGTCGCAGTCGGAGGCGTTGTTAAGGTTGATTCTGCCGCCGTAGTAAAGGTGTTCGAGGTGTCCCGAGGGCGATACGGCGAAAACGTAGGTGGTGTTCTCGGTGTCAAGGACGAACGCCGCGCGCTCTCCGCTGAGTTTTCTTATCAATTAAATCACCTTATTTTTTCTTCTTTTCAATAACGGACATAACCTTTTTCTCGTTGTACAGGCTGAGAATAAGCGCGCCGACTGTGCAGAAAGCTACGGCGACAAAGCCGACGATAGTCATTCCGAGAACGGACGCGGTGATGTCGTTGCTGTTGGTGTTCTGG
>JAHLBL010000549.1 GCA_020625635.1 bacterium | reverse complement strand
GGCATCTTTGTCTCAGCAATTTTCTGAACCTGTTCACGGGTAATCTTTGCTACCTTTGTTTTGTTGGGAACGCCTGAACCGCTCTCGATTCCGCATGCCTTCTTAATAAGAACGGCAGCAGGCGGAGTCTTTGTGATAAACGTAAAAGAACGATCCGCGTATACTGTGATGACAACAGGAATAATAAGTCCTATGTCGTTCTTTGTGCGCTCGTTAAAATCCTTTGTGAACGCAACAATGTTAACACCGTGCTGACCGAGTGCCGGTCCTACAGGTGGTGCCGGAGTAGCCTTTCCGGCAGGAATCTGCAGCTTAATTAA